>JAYRLO010000032.1:13842-16437 GCA_041905215.1 Aeromonadaceae bacterium | reverse complement strand
ATCGGAGACCATGGGCAGCTTCTTGGCCTGCTTCTGTGCCGCGATCTGCTCGAGGATCTTGGCGCCGGAGGCCTGATGGGGCAGCGCCATGATGACGATCTCGCCATTTTCGACCTGATAGACGGCCCGCATGCGGATCGAGCCCTTACCGCTCTCGTAGATCTTACGAATTTCATGGCGTGGCGTGATGATCTCGGCATTGGTCGGATAATCCGGCCCCTGAATGTGATTCATCAGCTCGCTCAGTGACGCCGTCGGGTTATCGAGCAGTTCGACACAGGCATGAGCTACCTCGCGCGCATTGTGCGGCGGAATATCGGTAGCCATACCGACCGCGATGCCGGTAACCCCGTTGAGCAGGATGTGGGGCAGGCGCGCCGGCAGGAAGGCTGGCTCTTTCAAGGTGCCATCGAAGTTCGGTGACCACTCGACCGTCCCCTGCTCCAACTCGGCCAGCAAGACTTCGGAGAACTTCGACAACCGAGCCTCGGTGTAACGCATCGCCGCAAAAGATTTGGGATCATCCGGAGCCCCCCAGTTCCCCTGCCCATCCACCAGTGGATAGCGATAGGAGAAGGGTTGAGCCATCAGAACCATGGCCTCGTAACAGGCCAAATCTCCGTGCGGATGGTACTTACCCAACACGTCACCGACGGTACGGGCCGACTTCTTGTGCTTGGCGAGGGCAGAGAGCCCCAATTCGCTCATCGCGTAGATGATGCGCCGCTGCACCGGCTTCAAGCCGTCGCTGATGTGTGGCAGGGCTCGATCCATGATCACGTACATGGAGTAGTTGAGATAGGCCTGTTCGGTAAAGGTGCGCAGCGGTAAGCGCTCTACCCCTTCGAGGCTCAGTTCGGCATCACTCATGATTCTGTCTTAAATCCGGTTGACCACCCGCACAATCGGGCACGTGGCAATGATGACATGCAAGCCACCTAGACTACCATCGGATGCATAAAAACTTGAGCACTAACACGGGATTAACCAGACAATCCGCGACACCTAAACTCCTCAGGGCAGATCGAACAGCAAGATTTCAGCATCGGCAGAGCCCCGCCGGATACGGATCCAGGACTCTTCCCAGATCGCCAGCCCGTCTCCCGCCGCAACCGACTGTCCGTCGATCTCGACCCGACCACGAACTCCCTGGATCCAGACCCGACGCCCCGGCGCAATCGCCCATTCTGACTCGACGAATTGGGCAGAGAAGGCTCCTCGCCACAACCGCATCAATTGATAGACGCGCAACGAACCATCGACCGCCTCTGGCGAGAGGATCAACTGCCAGCCATCGGCGGCATCGAAGCGCTGCTGGGTGTAGCGGGGAGTCAGCTTGGGAGTGTCCGGCTGGATCCAGATCTGATACAGGTGCAGCTCCTGATCCTCGCGGGGGTTGAACTCGGAGTGGGTGATGCCGGTTCCCGCACTCATGATCTGAAACTCGCCGGCGGCCACCTGGGTGACATTGCCCATGCTATCGCGGTGCGCTACGGCCCCGGACAGGACATAGGTCAGGATCTCCATCTCCTGATGCGGATGGGTTGGGAAGCCGGCACCTGACGCAATATGATCCTCATTGATGACGCGCAGTGCCGAAAAGCCCATGTAGCGCGGATCGTAATAGTCGGCAAATGAAAAACTGTGGTCGCTCTGCAGCCACCCATGATTGGCGTGGCCCCGTTCGTCCGCGGCGCGGAAATGTCGCATAAACCCTCCTCAGCCCAGATGGCACTATCGGTTTAGGCAGAGCATAACGGTCGGAGCGCAGGAAAATAGCGCAAAAAATGCCGCACCATCTCTCAACCAATCGAAAGGATGAGCCAGGGTGCGGCCAAATGTTGTTGGTAACTGGAGAACGCCGACTAGCAACGCGCCTGCTGACGAATGAAGATGGCCATCCGCCGATCATCCTCCAGAATATGTTTGATCCCCCAGCCATGCAGCCGCCCGGGAAGGGCTTCAGACAGGCGAAGCTGGCCTCGGCGATACTGCTCCATCAGCCGTTCGCCATTGAGCAGTATTTTGGTATGTTCAGCCCTGTGGGCCGGCAATTCGGGAAAGCCAAGCTCTTGCATCAAACGCTCTTCGCAGCGGAAATGTTCGCGCGTCAGTTCATGGAGCCGCAATAAACGCACCCACAGCGCCTCCTCACTCGCACCATCCGTCAACGCCTGATCCAGTTCATTCATCAACACGAACAGAGACTGGTGCTGATGATCAACCAGCGGATGTCCAGTCTCAAATTGCTCGCTCCACTCCACTAGACTCATAACTAGTTTCCCATCGGAAGTCCTGATCTAGAGAGTAGTTTCCCCTGACCGTCATTACCTAAAAAATATCTCGAGGGGCTCGAGTCGATCACGCTTGCGAGCTCATGACCCCACTGCCAATCCATGCTCTAATAGTGGCTGACTCACCGACAACGAGATGACCATGGAACCAACGCAACTGCTGAGCGTCGATGAATTACTCGATCACGCCTATGAAATTTTCCTCGAGCTGGCTGCCGATAACCTCAGTCCGGAACAGATCGAATCCTTCAATGCTGAATTTGAAGAGCGCGGAGCCCTCGGTGACACAGTGCCGGAACAG
>JAYRLO010000032.1:0-13832 GCA_041905215.1 Aeromonadaceae bacterium | reverse complement strand
TCGAGATCGATCCTGAGCTGCATGTCGAGATCTGCGTTGGTCTGCTCAATGATGATGACGAGTTCGACCGCCTGTTCGCCCGCATGCTGTTGTCCCGCGATCCGGACAATCGCCAGTGCCAGATCCAGTGGCAGGATCGTTAATCGACACGCCAGCAAGAATGGATAACCAGACTCCGGTTTCAACCTGCTACCCAGGCAGGGGGCAGCCGGAGTATGCTGCAACCCAACACCATGGTTGCCCTCCAGGATCCCCTTTATGTACCGCGTAGTCTTTGTCGAGGATGACCCAGAACTGGGTCAACTGATTGCCGATTTCCTCGCCCGTCACGACATGACGGTGCATATCGAACCTCGCGGCGACACCGCGCTGCGCTGTATTGACGAGCAAAAACCCGATTTGGTTCTGCTGGATATCATGTTACCCGGCGTGGACGGTTTGACCCTGTGCCGGGATCTGCGCCCCAACTTCAGCGGGCCTATCGTCATGCTGACTGCCCTAGATAGCGACATGAACCAGATCCTCGGGCTCGAGCTGGGGGCCAATGACTACATATTGAAAACAACCCCGCCCTCGGTGCTGCTCGCTCGGCTGCGCGTGCAGCTAAGGCAACAACCCACCCAACCCCAAGTGGCCCCATCCTCGACGCTAATCAGCCAACGCCAGCTCAACTTTGGCGAACTGTGCATCGATCCCCAGAGTCGGGATGTTCGCCTGGCCAACCAATCCATCTCGCTATCGACCGCAGACTTCGATCTGTTGTGGGAGCTAGCCTGTCACGCCGGGCAAATCGTCAGCCGCGAACACCTGTTCAAACTGCTGCGCGGTGTCGAGTACGATGGCCAGGATCGCAGCATGGATGTTGCCATTTCCCGACTACGCCGCAAGTTAGGCGATGACTCCGGGGATCCCCATCGCATCAAGACGGTTCGCCATCGCGGATACCTGTTTGCTCCCAATGCCTGGGAGCCATCCACTCACTCTTGCTGAGTCAATTACCATGCGCAAACTGTTTATTCAGTTTTACCTGTTGTTGATGGGCTGTTTCTTGGTCATGGCCCTGCTGATCGGTGGCGTCTACCGACTAACCGCCGAACGGGCGTTGGACAAGTCACTCGATGATTTGATGCAAGGTGCACTCACCCTGCTACGCAGTGAGTTACGGCACACCCCCCAGGAGCAGTGGGCCCAAAAGCTCGATCAGATTGATTCGCCTCTCTCCTTCGATATATCCGTTCAATCGCTGCAGGAGGCCAAGGCGGGGGTCGAAGCCTCCGCGTGGCAACCGCTGCTGGATGGCGACATCATCATGCTGGAAGATCAGGACAGATTCCTGCAGCGAGTCCCGCAGAGTGACTATGTGATGGTGGTTGGCCCCATCTCATATCTCTCTTTTTTGCGGGAGTTCCGGCTGTTTGATTATCTGCTCATCGCCATTCTTGGCCTCTCGCTAGCCATTCCGGTCTTTTTATGGATACGTCCTCACTGGCGAGCCCTGGTGCGTCTGGAGCAGGTGGCGCATCAGTTCGGTGAAGGAAACCTGGCCGTGCGCAGCGACCTGCCGGAAGGGTCCGGCCTCCACAGACTCGGAAATGCCTTCGATCAGATGGCGAGCAAATTACAGACCCTGATCGCCAGCCGCAAACAACTGACCGATGGCATCGCCCATGAGCTGCGCACCCCACTGGTGCGACTGCGTTACCGCCTGGAGCTGCTGGAACCACTGCCAGAGACCATCCGGCAGGGTATCGAGCGGGATCTGGCGAGTCTGGATGGTCTGATTGATGAAATGCTGGTCTATGCCGACCTGGAGCGTCCTGAGCCCAAACTGCAACGCGGATCGATCCCCGTCAGAGCCTGGCTGGAACAGCGATGCCAGGAGTGGCAGCCGCTGGCCGCGGGTCAGCAGATTGAGGTGGAGCTGCCCGCAGAATCGCTCTGCTGGCAGGGCGATACTCTGCTGCTAACCCGGGCGCTCGATAATCTGATCGGCAACGCGATACGCTACGCCCGGCAGCAGATACGGATCCGCGTGTTACCCGACACATCACAGGCGTGTCTGTGCGTTGAGGATGATGGCCCGGGCATAGATCCAACCCAGTACGAGCAAGTCTTTGAACCCTTCATTCGTCTGGATCCAAGCCGGGATCGCCACACCGGTGGCTATGGACTAGGGCTGGCTATAGTAGATGGCATCATGCGGGCCCATGCCGGTCGAGTGACCCTCGGGCGCAGCTCGCTGGGTGGCGCCTGCTTCACCCTCTGCTGGCCTCAGGAGCGAGCGC
The DNA here is from genome assembly GCA_041905215.1 of Aeromonadaceae bacterium. GTDB lineage: Bacteria > Pseudomonadota > Gammaproteobacteria > Enterobacterales > Aeromonadaceae > Pseudaeromonas. The sequence continues at coordinate 11,547 of JAYRLO010000032.1, read as the reverse complement.
CCCACTAATCGAGCACTACCACTTCGTACATTTGGTTACAACTGGACACGCATGAACCACTGATCACGCAGCAGCGAAGGCATAGCATCTCTCTCAAGGCAGCAAACTGTCATCTGCCTCATAGAACCCCTGTTTTACTTCGGAGATTTGCCATGAAAAAACTGCTCACACTCACCATTGCTACCCTGTTCGGTCTCACCTCTGCGGTCAGTATGGCCGCTACAACCACGCAGTCAGCCACAACCCAAGCCACGCCGACCAAGGTTGTGCAAACATCTACGACTGCCAAGCACAAGAAGCATGTGGCGAGCAAACCAGCGGCGCAAAAATCTCAAGCATCCAAGAAGAACATCAAGCACAAGAAAGCGGCCGTAACCAAGCCTGCCGTACAGAAGACCCAGGCAGCCAAACAGCCGGTTAAGAAGACAAAGCATGTGAAGGCAAAACCTGCGGTGCAAAAGACTCAGGCAACCCAGAAGGTCACCAAGCATAAAAAGCCGGTAGCCGCCCAACCGGCCAAGCAGAAGACTCAGGCCGCCCAGGCAACCACCAAGCACAAGAAGGCGACTGCCACTAAGCCAGCCGCGAAAAAATCCCACACCGCCAAGAAGAGCAGCAAGCACAAGAAGCATGTCGCGGCGAAGTCAACTAACACGGCCAAGGCCAAGTCTGTCTAAGACTTGACTCGACAGACCGACCATGAGCGAAGCCCTCCGGCTCCGCTCATGGCATTTAGTTTTTTGGCTTTACCCCTGCTTGGAATTGGCCCATGAATTCTAAACGCTGGATGATACTGTTGCTGACCACCCTAGCCTCCCACTCCCTATGGGCGGCCCCACAAGAAACCGATGAACAACAAACACTACTTTTTGGTCATGACGATCGCCATCCCGTAGCCACAGATGCCGCCCCATGGAGCGCCGTCGCCCAGATTGAAACTGCCGAACAAAATCTATGCAGTGGCATACTGATAGCCCCCCAGTGGGTCGTCAGCTCAGGTCACTGCTTCATCTCGGCCAATCGACACCAACAAGCAGCCCTCTCCGTGCGGTTCGCCGGGAAACCCGGTGCATTCTGGCAACCCGATCGCGTTTTTCTGCCTCAAGAACTGGCCACCGGGCTCACCGCCGATGGCAATAGCTTCATCATCTCTCCGGACGCCAGTCGCCACGATATTGCCCTGCTACATCTGGCCACACCAATCCATGGGGTCTCGCCTGTCCCCCTGTGGTCCGGCGATCAACACAGCCTCGCTGATGCACTCAATCAGCAGGGAAATCAGGTCAGTCAGGGTGGGTTCCCCCAAGACAGTCTGGATACCCTGTTAGTTCATAGCCGCTGCCAGATCCGCAAACTGTCGGAGCAAGGGATCCTGGAACACAGGTGCGATACCCTGCCCGGCGATAGTGGTTCCCCCCTGTTGCTGCCGACTCCCCATGGCTGGCGGGTGGTCGGCATTCAAAGCTCGGCTCCCGAACCCAGCGACCGCTGGCGGGCCGACAACCTGGCCTTGGCCATCCCAACCATCAGTTCACTGCTGACGCACTGGATGAGTTAGCAAAATAACCGGAACGTAACACCGCGATTAGCCCCCTTTGCCGAACTGTTGCCATACTCAACGGAGGTAGAACAGGCAAAGGTGGAACCCCATGTCACTTCTCATCGAATGGAGTAACCAGTTAGCGATCAATCACGAGATCATTGATGAGCAACATCAGGAGATGATCGCGATGATCAATCGCCTGCACAACTGCATCACAGATCCGGCCCAGAGAGCAGAATTCTCCACCCAGTTGGAGCAGCTGTGTAACTACACCATGGGCCACTTCGCTACCGAAGAGCGGTTGATGCAGCAGCTGGTTTATCCTCATCTGGCTCGCCATCAGGCACAACATGCCCTGCTCAGCCAACAGGCCTATGAGCTGAATCAGAGATTCCGCGGTGGCGAGCTACCGCTTGATACCGCCATTACAGAGACATTGCGTGAATGGTTGCTCAACCACATTCAGGGAGAAGACCGGGAGCTAGGATTGTTCTTATTGCAACGGCTGAGCCCCAATGAAAAAACCTAGGGCGCAGGATCGATGAGCATGAAAAGGCCCGCATTGTGCGGGCCTTGTTGTTTGCCAGAGCCGGGATTACTTACCTGCCGTGGATTCCATCAGTTTGATCCGCTTGGCCATTCCGGCGCGTAACTCCTCTCGACTGAGCTGGCCATCATTGTTGGTATCCAGTGCCTTGAAGTCTGGCGTGGTCGCATTCATGCGGGCCTGGAATGCCTGCCGCTGCTTCAGCATCTGTTGATACTCAGCTTCGCTCAGGGTGCCATTCTTGTCGGCATCGTTCTGGGTGAAGTGCTGACCATGCTTGCCATCGGCCCCCTGGCCTTTGCAATTGGCATGACGAGCCTTACCCTCTGCACGCATCTCATCCTGACTCACCAGACCATCACCATTTTTATCCAGAGTGGCAAAGTCGGGACGTTCCGCCCGCCGTTTGGCCATTTCCGCATCTTGCAATGCCCGGAAATCGGCGAATTCGGTGCTGTTGAGCTTGCCATCACCATCTTTGTCCGCTTGCGCGAACAAGCTCTTGGGATGTTGCGGTTGCTGTGTTGAGGTGGCGGCTGAAGCAGTCGAATCAGCAGCCTGGGCCCAGGTAGCCAAGGACAACAGAGAAGAGAGGATCAGCGTCTTGGTCATCAACTTGTTCATGGTATGCAACTCCTTAAGTAGGTACGAGGAGAGCATAACCAAGGGGTGTCGCATAACTTTGTCGGCTACCGGTTGTTTTGTGACAAAGCGTGACAACTGATTCAATGCGACGGCTGGAAATGACGCTGAATCAACTCGGCGAGACGGGGATAGTCATCATTGTAGTGGTGCCCCCCCGGAAGCTGGGTCGTCGTGACATTATCCTGCTTCAATTGCGGACAGAGCTGATCCGCCGTCGGTTCATCCTGACCATCGACACAGAGCAAGGGAAGATCCCGGATCCGGGCCACCTCGGGGGCAGTCAGATAACTCCCCCGATTATTGCTACTGAGCATGTCACTGATATGGATCTCGAAGTCCGAAGAGGTTGAGGGGGATAGCATGACGCCCCCGATGAGCTGCTCCCGATAGTGACTCGGCAGCCGATTGATCACAAACGGCACTATCTCGGCACCGAACGAGTAACCCACCAGCGCCCAGCGTTGGCGATGCCAGCGGGGCATATAAACGTCTAGGATCCGCTGCAGATCGGTCGTCGCCTGCTGCGGACTCTTCTTCTTCCAGTAATAGGCCAAGGAGCTCCAGCCAATGACCGGAAATCCTCGCTGCTGGAGCAGGGAGCCCACCGATTTATCCAGCTTGACCCAACCACCATCGCCACTGATGAAAATGATCAACGGAGCCTCGTTCTCTGCCGCCGCCAACGGTGTCACGCCCAGTTGCTCCTCCATGGTTCCAGCCAGAAGGGGAATCGCCAGCAGGCAACCGCATAATCCGATCAAGAATCGCATCCTGCACTCCTATTTGTGCAATACCCCGAAAGGACCCCGGCTAATCAGGGTGACGAGGTTGGTCAATATCCGCGGCAGAACCATACCGCTTGGACACAGCAGATAGCGGGGTTGCCACTCCGGATTAAACTTTTCCTTGTACCGACGCAACCCCTGGAAGTTATAGAAGCGGTTGCCTCGCACATACAGCACCTTCCCCAGCTTGCCCCAGAAAGGAGCCAGAGGGTGGTTGGCAAAACCGGACATGGGAGCCATCCCCAGGTTGAAACTGCGATAGCCCTGCGCCTGCCCCCACGCCAGCAGCTCGGTGAACAAGAAGTCCATCACCCCGCCCGATGTCAACTCGGGGTCATAACGCATCAGATCAACCGATAACTCCTGCCGGCTTTGACTGGTCCAGAGATTGGCAAAGCCAACCAGATCCTGTTCATGACGTACGAGCGCAATGGGCCCAGCGCAGAGGTAATCGGCATCGAAGCTTCCAACCGAAAATCCCTTCTCCCGGCCCTGTTTGCTCTCCAGCCAGGCATCCGAGATGGTTTTCAACTGCGGCAACCAGCCCTGAACAGCCTCGACCGGGATCACCTCAAACGAGAGACCGGAACGCAGCGCCTTGGCGTGACTCTGTCGCAAGCTGCGCCATTTACTGCTAGTGAGCGAAAAATCCTGCAAATCAACCATGGCCTCTTCGCCCAGCTTGAATGGGGTTAATCCCAGCTCGAGATAATCCGGTAGATGGTGCGGCCTGACCTGATAAAACACCGGGTTGCCATCGTGGTAGTCACACAACTCACGGAACTGCCAGAGCAGTTCGGCAAAACAGTTCTCGTCACCGATGGGGTCACCCATAGCGACCCAACTCGAGCCCTCGATGGCATACATCAGGAACGCCTGACCTGACGGGTGAAACAGCAAAGACTTGTCGCCTAATTGAGCCAGGTGACCATGGCTATCCGGCGCCAGCTCCACCAGAGCCTTGGCTTTTGCCAACTCATCTAAGGAGGGTTGACCAGGCTCCAGACGCATGGGGCGCAACAGATAGCCAAAACCGGCCACCACCACCACGCCGACCACGCTGCCCAACGCTCTGAGCCCGCGCGAGGCCATGGCTTCCGGTGAAAATAACCACCAAAGCTCATGACTGTAATCAACCTGACGGAAAGAGAGGAGCAACAGCCAGAACATCCCCAACAAGACGACACCGAATGCCAAAGACCAGCCGAAGGTGAAGGGGGCATGGATCAGGGAGCCCCGTCGATAGAACAACGATTTGCAGGGCCACATGGCCACCAGCAGGGTTCCTAGCAACAGAGCCTCTTCCCAGTCCAGCCCCTTGAGCAGAGAAAAGACCATGCCGGCCAGCAAGAGTAACCGGGTTATTTGAAACGCGGCATCATAACGACGATACAGACTGCGAGCCAACAGCAACAACAGAGCACCGCTGACGCTCGCCATTAGGTGGGACATCTCCAGCAGCGGCAGTGGCAGGATTTGTAGCAGCCAGGAGAGACGACTATCAATACCAGGGGTGACCCCGGAGAAGAGCAGCAAGGCACCAGCGGCAAAGGCCCCCAGACTGATCAGCGCCGGCAGGAGTTGGCGCGCACCACTCAGGATCGGCTGCAGATGCCTTAAACGCTGGCGTAGCGGTGAGAGCTCCATGCCGGCGAACAGCAACAACGCCACAAAAAATGGCAGCACATAGTAGAACAAACGGTACAGGATCAGCGCACAGAGAACCTGCGGTGCGGGCAACAAGGGAGCCAGCAGCAGAGTCACGACAGATTCAAAGACACCAATGCCACCAGGAACATGAGCCAGTACCCCCAGCAGATTAGCAACCACAAAAATGCTCAGTACATGCCAGTAACTCAATCCATCGGCGGCGGGCAACAGCACATAGCAAACCGCGGCGGCAGCCATCCAGTCGCCAATGGCAACCATCATCTGGGCTACACTCTCCCGCCACTTGGGCAGCGGCAACACATAGCCACGAATTCGCACCGGCTCGGAACGCAGCAATGGCAGGATCAGATAGCCAACAGCCAGCCCGACAGCCAACAGTCCCAGGCTATGCAAGAAGGGAGCTAACCAGGTGGGCAACTGTATCGAGTCAGGCAGGCTGGCCAACCCCAGGCTCAGAGCCAGACCACCGACCAAAAACAGCCCGAGGAAAAAGGTAACTGAACAGAAAAAGACCACCCGGGCAATCTGCCCCGTGCTCAACCCAAGCGCGGAATAGAAACGATAGCGAACCGAGGTTCCCGTGAGGATGGCAAAGCCTAGCGTGTTGGAGAAGGTATAGGCGATGAAGGATGTCAAAGCGACTTTGGGGTACGGAATGCGCCCCCCTACCTGCCGCACAGCGAGCAGATCATAGAGGGTCAGGAGCCAATAACTCACAACCGTGAGAATCAGTGCCAGACCAATACACCCCCAGGAGAGTTGTCGAATCTCAGCGGTGACATCACGCCAATGATACTGATCGCCGATGTGATAGAGCAGACTCAAAGCAAGCGCCAGAATCAACAAGCTGCAGATGGTTCCCAGCCAAAAACGCCAAGACTTTTTCACCGATGAAACTCCTGCCATGAGGGCATTGGGTATCGAGCGGGAACCATTTTGTCACAAAACAGCAGACACCGTGAATAGGCGTTCCATCACTGGAATCAGGGACGGATTTCGATCGGTGTACCCGGATCCACCAGCGTCCACAACTCTTCCATGTCGTGATTCAATAAGGCAATGCAGCCATTGGTCCAGTTCGAATTCTGCACCGATCGCTGTTCGTCCGAGGTGTAATTGGGTTGCCCATGAATCATGATCATATTGCCAGGCTCAACCCCCAGGGTCTTGGCGCGGTTCAGATCGTTCAGATTCGGGTAGGAGATGTGGAATGCCTTATAAAAACCCGACTGCTCCTTCTTGTAATCGAGCAGATATCGCCCCTCCGGAGTTCGCTTATCCCCCTTGCGGACCTTGGGGCCCTTGGGATTTGCCCCCAGCGCTATCCAGTAACGACGGATCGGTTTGCCATCTTTCATCAGGGTCAGGCTGTACTGCGACTTCTTAACCACCACGAGATCAGCCTTCATCTCGGATTCTACTTGTGAGGCTTGAACATGTCCGGCGGAGAGCCACACCCCCAACAAAACCGGCACATAACACAACGCTTTCATTCGTTCCCTCGGGACTTCACCCACTCCAGACCTCGGATCGATGGCAAACTCGTGCACACCGATCGCAATAACGGCTGCCATCTTATGGATTTCTGGCCGTCATACAACCAATGCAACCGCATTCTGCGGCAATTTTCTCAGCCGTGTCGCACAGATTCTGGTTCATGTTGTCGAGCGAGTCGATAGGCATCCTGCGCATGCAGAATCAGCAGACCCACTTGTTCCGGATCCAGCTTACCGCGCACCACCATCTGCGTCATGACATCCAGAGCCGCCGATAACGGCATCGGCTGTCGATAGGGTCGATTTTGCACCAGCGCCTGGAACACATCGGCCACGGCGATCAAGCGAGCCGAACGAGGCAAATCACTGGCGGAGAGACCTCGCGGATAACCAAGACCATCCAGCGTTTCATGATGCATCGAGGCGATGTGGGCTATCTCTTCGAAGCCCCGGATCCGATGCAACAGCTGCCAGGTATCAAAACAGTGCCGATGCATGATCAGGCGCTCACTCTCATCGAACGGCCCCGGTTTGTCGAGCATGGAGTCATCGACCCTGAGCTTGCCCAGATCATGAAGCAGGGCCGCCAGAATCACCGACTCCCGTTCGGAGGCATCCAGATGCTGGACCTCCGCCAGGAGCGCCGCGACAGCCTTGACGCCAAGCGAATGACGGTAGGTAAACTCACTCTTGCTGTCGACTATGTTGGCAAACATGAAGGCCAACTCCAGCAAGGCTTCATATTCCACCTCAACCATATCGCCAGTACGGGCCCAACGACTCAGGTACTCATCAAGCTCCTCGGCATCCTGCTGCATCCAGAACGCATCATTATTGGAGGCCTGCTGAAACAGCTGGCAAAGAGCCGGATCGAACTCCACTCCGGCATGTCCGGCAATGACTCGCCCCCAATGATCCGCCTGCAGTGGACCACCACCGTGGGCCAGATGCTGAGCCCTGAGCGCGTCAACCCGATCCACCAGGTAGATGAGGTTAGCCTGTCGGCACTGCTCAGTGGTCAACGAGAGTGTACGGATATGAGCCCAATGGGCATGGTGATAACGAATTGGCTCGGCGTAATCGGCCAAAAGCCGCGTCTCCAACAACAGCTGGGCTCCTCGCTGGGCATGCTCGTGACTGTTGTCCCAGTCCCACTCACCCACCAGATGTTGATGAACATGACTGCTGGAAACCCCGCAATCATGCAGCAGACCAAGAACCAACATGCGGTTGATTTCATGCTCCGTCCACCCCGCACACCGCGCACATTCTGCCGCCATGAATGCCACCCGTTTGCCATGCCGAATATCGTCAATACCGACGAAATCGAGGGCAGAGCTCAACACCAGAATGACTTCTTGCAGACATAATCGATAACCAGTCATGACAGCTCCATGGGACCCAACACGGCTCAACGAAATGCAGATTGCACCAGAGACTCTCCGCTGGGCAATGTCTCTTCAGTATAGCCATTCGCAGCCAGATGCTGGCCTCGGCCCCCTCGATATCACCACAACACCGTATGGATAGAGGATCCGTCCCGACGGAAACAACGCGCAAAAACGTGAACCACATGCACACTGGTACCCGCATGATGTCTATGCTAGAAACAGGATGCCTTGACTCTTTGGCTCGGTGCAGGTGAGGACCATGAGTAAGCAATTTTTGCCATTGCTGTTACTACTCGCTAACTCAGCGGCAGCCAACAGCGAGCTGACCAATATCGCCATCGGCGTTGGCACCGGAGAGGCCGGGGTTAACACGGCGCGAGCCGCCTTGGTACAAACCATAGAACCATTCTGGTTTGGCCATCTGTTTCCTCAGCTCACCCTGCAGATGGAATATGGAGCCAATCGCTGGCAAGACGAGGCATCGACTCACTACGCCTATTCATTACTACCCAATATCCGTTGGAATTGGCAGCCCGCCGTATCGTGGCAGTGGTTCACCGAGCTGGGCGTTGGTGTCAGTTATCTGGAAGAGTCCGAGATCGCGCATCAGCGACTGGGAAGCCATTGGCAATTTGAGGATCGGCTCGGCATCGGCGTCAGCCATGAGCGCTGGAGTTGGGCTCTGCGTGGTTACCACTACAGCAATGGTGGTTTTCACTCCCCCAATGACGGTTTGAATCTCATCAATTTTGAAATCGAATGGCGTCTGCCGTAAATCGATAGCGGCCCACCCGGCCTGCTTGTGGCACAATCCCCCCACTATCCGTGGACTAGCATCAGGTCATGCAGCAGAAAAAAGTCGAGATATCCGCCGAAACGGTTGCCGAATCACTGCGTCTGGCACGCGCGAACCAGGTCGCCGGGCAAAGCAAAGAACAGACTCAATTGATCGCTCAAGGCATTCAAAAAGGGATCGCCGAATACAAGCGTGCACAGAAAACCAAGCAACGCGCCGCCGATCGAACCAAAAAGCAGCAACGCCGCCAGAGCCAGAACAGCACCCCGGAGCCATCATCGGAATTGATGATAGAGGCGGAGTCACAGAACAAACCGAACCACCATCTCGGCAATTGGCTCCCCTGGACACTGCTATTGCTGACCTGGGTGGGCATTGGTATCCGCTGGTGGCTGCATTCGTGACTCTCACCTGTCATAAGTAACAGAGGGAAGATTCAGATGAGATCGCCTAAACCTTGATGAGCAGTCCAGTTTGATCCCTGTTGACTCGGAAATCTGCCAAGCCATAAAGTGCTTTGTTTTTGCCTGTCTTACAGGCTAATGCCCCTGCCGACTACGCGACCGGGGCATTTCTTTTATCTGCAATTCATCGACAACCTATACAGCACGCAAGAATGATTGAGCCTCGACTCGAGCCGCCGCCAAGCCCTGTTCACGAGCCGCATCGCCCATCCCCAAACCCTGGGCATAAGCAATGTGGATATTGTGCAAGCCGATGAAGTTGAGCAACGTCTGCACATGTTGCAGCGCCAGATCGGTCGCCGTATCGCGATGCACGCCTCCGGTCGCCAGCACCAGCAGTACTGGCTTATCGGCCAGCAAGCCGACCGGCCCCTGTTCTGTGTATTTAAAGCTGATCCCGGCCCGGCAGATATAATCGAACCAACTCTTTAGCTGGGTTGGAATACCGAAGTTATACATGGGCACGCCGATGATCAGCCGATCGGCCTGCTGGATCTCATCAATCAGCTGAGCTGATAACGCCACCGCGCTCTGCTGCCGGGCATTGAGTCCATCGGCCTGCGAGAAGGCACCGAGAATTTCGCCATCCAGCGGCGCCAATGGCTGGGCACCCAGATCGCGAACCACCAGCTGTTGCTGGGGATCCTGCTGACCGAACTGAGCAAGCAGCTCGTCGATCAACAAACCGGAACTTGAATAGTCACCTAAAATACTGGATTTGATTGCTAATACCTGAGCCATGTTCACCTCGAATAATCGGTAGCGGAAGTAATCCTTGGGTGCACTGTATGCATAGGCATTTCGAATATAAAGCGCAAATAAATGCAGTTTAAGTTCTATAAATTCGAACGGTCTGCCCTTAACGGTCGGCAAATGTACGGCAGTCAACCCAACGAACCGGGCTGGTCTGCACGGCACGAAAGAGACCTGGCAGGGCATTGGCCGCCTTCGGCTGTGTATCATGCAGCAGGATAATCCCCTTGCGCCAAAGCAGCATCAGAGTCATCAGCCGATCTGCCAACTGCTGGCTGGAGAGGGATGGATTGAGATCCTGACTGTCAATATTCCACAACACGATCCGCTCAAACACCTGGCCACTCATCTCGGCGGTGCGCCGTCCGTCAGGAGGACGGAACCAGGAGAGGCGGGTTACCTCGGGGATCGCATTCAACAGATGACGAGCCTCACGCAGTGAGTCACGCCAATTTGCCAACTCAGGATAAGACTCATGCCGCATGCCGTGGGAAGCCACACAGTTTTCCCCATACTCGCGAGCCAGCCCCTCCGCCGACCCTTGTAGGCGCTGTGCCAGTGGATCACCCAGCAAAAAGAAAACCGCATTTTGCCCTGACGTGGCCAGCATGCGCGTCGTGCGCCAGGTCGACCCGCCCAATACAGTCGGACCGTCATCAAACGTCAGCAAGAACTCACCATCCATCAACTCGAACCCGGTTAATTCATCGGCCGACAGGGTAGCAATCTCGCTGCTGCGTTCGGAAAACTGAGCGGCCAGCGTCAACTGCTCCAATAGATAGCGGGCATGGAATTGCCGAGACTCGGCTAACCAGGGCTCGAACTGGGCCGAGACCGGGTGAGGTTGCATCACCAATTCGCGAAATTGAGCCACAGAGCCAGGATGGGGACAGTTGTGACACTCCCGACTGGCGGCCTGATACGAGGCGAGCAGACGCAACCAGGTTTGCGTGCGATAGCGATCGATCGCCAGCATATCAACTTGTGGCAACGCCAGGCGAGCGGGCCACTCATCGGGGGAAATCAACTCGCTGGACAGCAGCTCGCTGGCAAAATTGAGGATCTCGCGACGCGAGGCGGCATTGAACCCGGGATGACTGGCAAGGGAATCTGGCCATAACGAGCGATCCAGGGTCGCAACGGGCGCGGCCACCCCTTGTTGCATCACGAGGCAAAATAACACAGCCATCAACATCCGCCCCATCGGGAGCCCCCTTCGCCACTTTCATCCGCACCACGGCTACACCTGCATGGATAGTACACAATCGTATCCATGATTGCCCATCAACAACCATGATCACGAGTCACAGGGCGCCGAAGCCTATACTTAACAAGAGAGCAGCAGCGTCGAGAGGTGCATCATGAGTGACAGCTGGCTCATGCCCAAAGTGGCCGTTCTACTCGGTGCCGTGCGTTGGCTCAGCCAACAACATCGTCATGACCGCCAGGCGATTGA
>JAYRLO010000031.1:0-16538 GCA_041905215.1 Aeromonadaceae bacterium | reverse complement strand
GGCACTATCGTCCACGACGGCTGTTTCGACGAAAGGCTCAGGAACTCCAACTTTCATCGTCGGCTTGGATCGCTTCACCGCGGGTTTCGTGCGCACCGGCGCAGACTCAACCTGACTCTTCACCGGCGCGGCCAGCGGCTGCGTGGTCTCGGGCACCATGAGAGTCGGAGCAGTTTTATCCGGCCCCTTGATCTCGATGTAAAACTCATCGAGTTGCTCGGCCGCATGGAGCGGAGCTACCAACTGCATCGAGAGAGCAACAGCTAACGCCAGACGGGAAAAGTGCAGTCCCATAATCGTTCCTTGGTGATTAGGCCTAACATGGAGAAGGCTAAGGCAGAGAGCGCCAATATAAAACACACCCTCGAGTCATACCAGCACGATACAGAGGGCGCATTACTCCCGTAAGTCTAGGAAAAATTTGATTTGATTGATATTTCCCTCTGCAAGACGGGCCGCTGATTGCGGCCCGTGTCACATCACAGATAATCGTGGATCAGGCTTTCGGCTATTTGCAGGCAGTTGAGTGCCCCGCCTTTGCGAATGTTGTCCGCGACCAGCCAGAAGTCAAAGCCCCGGGGATGAGACCCATCCTGCCGCAGACGCGAGACAAAGACCCCCTCTTGGCCGGCCCCATGGCTTACCGGGGTCACTGGCTCATCCTCGATCAGGGTCACTCCTGGCGCGGCGGCCAGCACCCGCCGGATCTCTTCGCAATCACAACCATGCTGGGTCTCCAGATGCACCACCTGACTATGGCCGTAAAAAACGGGGACTCGGATGCAGGTCGCATTGACCCGGATGCTGGCATCCCCCAGCAGTCGTTGCGTCTCGCTCTCCAGTCGTTTTTCTTCCAGCGTGAAACCATCCTCGGCAAGCGCATCGATCTGCGGCAACAGATTGAAGGCGATTTGGGCCTCATAGGTCAGCGCCTCCGCCGGTCGGCCATTCAGCAAGGCCGCCGTCTGGCGGGCCAGCTCCTGCACGCCGGCTTTACCACTACCGGAAACCGACTGCAGACTGACGAGGTTGACGCGCTCAATCCCCACCTCATCGTGGATCGGTTTGAGAGCCAACAGTAGTTCGGTCACGATACAGGTCGGGCTGGCGATTATGTTGCGTTGACGGAAATCAGCCAGCGCCTCGCCATTGACCTCCGGAATGACCAGGGGCACCTCAAAATCATCACGGAAAAACAGGCTGTTATCGATGACCAGGCAACCCGCATCGACCGCCTCTTGTGCCCACCGCTCGGTCGCTGCGGAACCCGCCATGAAGAAGGCAAGTTGAACCTGACTCCAATCGAAATCAGCCGCCGACTCGACATTCAAGGCCCGTCCGGCAAAACGGATACCATCCAGCTCGCCGTCACTATCGGCCAAGGGGTACAGGGTCGCTACCGGGAACTCTCGCTCTTCGAGCAATTCCAGCAGTGTCTCCCCGGCTAGCGTGTCAACGCCCAGGATGGCGATATCGAAGTGCTGGCTCATTATCTAGTTCCTCATGATGTAGTGAGTCTTGTTGTATGCAGACTCGTCAAATGACCGAAAAACCGAGCGCAGTCAGACGCGGATCCGAGCTCCCCTGCACGCACAGAGAAGACCATTCCCGGCGCTCAGGATAATGTTTACGCATCCAGTCAAAACTGGCCGCATCCTGATAGCCAAGCCGAAACCGGGCATCATCACGGCGCACATCATAAACCAGATGGACTAACTGTTTGATCTGGGCCGCGCTCAGCTCGCCTTGCAGCCGAACCTGTGACACCGCAGCCTGCGGCAGCAGATCCTGCCGCGGCAGGGCACACGGGATACCTGCCATCTGGCAATAGGCCTGATAGAGCTGGTAAGTGCCCATGATCTTGCCCTCCAGGCTGTAACCCGCGATATGCTGGGTTGCCAGTTCGGTATAGGCGATCAGCTCACGCAGAATATCCGGCTCATGCTCCCAGACATCCATGACCAGCCGTAGCGGAGCCTCCCCCTGCTGCCGCTGCAATAACGCCAGGTTATCCCAGACCTCGCCTCGGCTGGCATTAAGCAAGAACTGCCCCTCCGGCAGCCCGGCAATATGGCCGGCATCTAGAAGGTGGTGGGTTGGATAAGGGCCCTGATGGGTCAGTGGCACATGAAACGAGACAAAATCACACTGCAGTGCCATCTCATAGGATACGAAGCTTCGTGCGTCTCCGGCGTCAGCCAATGGCGGATCACACAGGCAAACCTGCAGGCCCAAAGCCTGCGCCTTGGCAGCCACCGCCGACCCCGTATTACCGGCCCCAATCACCCCGAGCGTCATGCCCGCCAGATTGAGCTGATAACGCTCGGCCAGCACCAACAAGGCACTGATCACATACTCGCCCACACTGATCTTGTTGCAACCCGGAGCACTACTAAAGGCAATGCCCCGCTCCGCCAGCAAGGCTTGATCGATATGATCCGTACCAATCGTCGCCGTCCCGACAAATTTCAGGCGTTGCGCCCGCGCCAACAGTTCGGCATCGACGCGGGTCACCGAACGGACCAGCAACACATCGGCGTCAGCTAGCTGATCAGCCGTCATCTGCCGCCCGGGCAATCGCACCAACTCACCAAGTCCAGCAAACAGCTGGTCTGCCACCGGCATATTTTCATCTATCAGGATCCGCACTCTGTTTCCCCTCTGCGAAAACCACCCTACAGGTGAGGCATGGGCGCCATTGTAGCCACAACACAGACGCTTGGGCAGCCTGGCAGCCCTCGACCAGTCAACTCAGTAGTGACTCGGGCGCCAGTGATGGCAAAAGTCGATGAACTGCGCCAGCGCCGGATGCAGATACTTTTCACGATGCCACACCAGACGCAATGAGCGTTGAAGCCCGGGTTGCAGATCCAGAGCCACCACGCGCCCATCGCGCAGGGCGGCCGCCGTTGCCACCCCGGATAACAGACACAGCCCCAGGCCATTGGCAACGGCATTGAGGATCGACTCTGTGGTACACAGTTCCAGCCCTGGCGTCCAATCCTGCAGATGGGAACCGATCAATTGCTGAAATTGCTCCCGACTGCCGGAGCCTGGTTCCCGCAGCAACCAGCGTTGCCGCTCCAGATCCGTCATGCACAGTGGTCCGCGGGAAGCCAGTGGATGGGTTGGATCCGCCACTACCTGCATGCTGTCGCGTAGCCACTCCTGTTGCTGCAGTTGTGTGTCCGATATGGCCCCCTCCAGCAGAGCCATATCCAGCTGAAAATCTGTCAACTGAGCAGCCAACGTCCGGGTATTGCTGATCTCAACCTTGAATTCAACCTGGGGGTACAAACGCAGATAATCGGCGATCAACTGGGGTAACAGATAATTGCCAATTGTGTTACTGGCCCCGATACGCAACAGCGTGTGGCTCTGATCCGGCCGCTGAAACAGATGCTCCACCGTCGCCAGCCGCTGCAGCAGTTCGTCGGCCAGTGGCAACAACTGTTCACCCTGGGTGTTGAGCTGCAGTCGATTGCGCACCCGATCGAACAGGCGACAATCCAGCTGATTTTCCAGCTCACGTAACGAGAGACTCACCGCCGCCTTGGTAATACAGAGTCGTTCTGCCGCTTCAGCCAGATTACCGGCTTGAACCAGAGTGACGAAGAGACGCAGTTGCTTGAAGGAGATATTCATATCGTTCAGTAAAACTAAACATCGAGTTAAATAGATTAAGATATTTTTAAAATGATGCCCATCTTATTCTATAGACCTGATCCTTGTCGCGGAGAGCGTCTATGCAGCAATGCCACCACAGTAAACTAGCCCGGATCCCGACCCCGGTAGCAGGTCTGGCTCTGGCCATCGCCTCCCTCGGCTGGTGCTTGGAAAATGCAGCTCCGCTGGCACAACATGCCAAGTGGACTAGTGCCTGGATCGCGGCGTTGATGTTGCTTGGTCTTGCCCTCAAATTCATCCGCCACCCACGCCTGATGCTCGACGACTTGGCGCACCCCGTGGTCGGCAGCGTAATTCCGACGGCGGCCATGGGCTGGATGGTGGTCTCGCATAGCCTGGGACAATGGAATGCACAACTCGGCCAACTGCTTTGGCTGGTCGCCATCGCCATGCACGTGACATTTCTCGCCTGCTTTATCTACCACAGAGCCAAACAATTTGAGCTCCACCACATGGTACCGAGCTGGTTTGTACCGCCGGTTGGCTTAATCGTCGCCGATGTAGCCTTTCCCGGCGGCGCCATGCGTCCCCTGGCCGAAGCTATCTTCTATTTCGGCTTGTTCGCTTATGCCGTCATGCTGCCAGCCATGCTCTACCGACTGATTTTTTGCCAGGATGTGCCGGATCTGGCCAAACCGACGATTGCCATTCTGGCGGCTCCGGCCAGCCTCTCGCTGGCGGGGTATCTGACCGTAGCCGAAGAGCCCTCCATGCTGCTGGTCGGGCTGCTGGGCGGGATTGCCGTCCTCATGACCCTGCTCATCTATGTCGCCTTCCTTCATCTGATGCGACTGCCGTTTAATCCCGGCTATGCCGCCTTCACCTTCCCGATGGTGATTGGCGCCACAGCGCTCTTCAAACTGGCCCATCAGCTGCAGATCTGGGGCATGACGGCCGATGAGATCGCCTGGATCACTCATCTGGCACAATTGGAGTTGCTGGTTGCCACTGGGGTGGTCGGCTACGTCAGCCTGCGCTACCTGCTGCACTACCGACCGACCAGCAAATCACAGCAGCCTCAGCGTTAAACCAAACAATAATCGCCATTTCATAGACCGCCCGGCACAGGGCGGTCATGCTATGCAAAGCCCGCTATCTCCTCTCCGATCGCAGCCTGACACCATAAGCCACAACCAGTCCCAAAAACTAAGGCGATGTCCCAGTTATGCGTTGATAAGTCCATCCGATGTTGGCCTGGAGTCCGAACGAACGCAGACACGTCGTGAATACTTCCTTGTAGCCTCGATGGCGGCATCCCTGCCGCCAACGGTCTGCTTTTCGTCCAGACTCCATCCCTCAAGCTAGGTTCCGAGCCATCACAGCGACTTGGGTAGCGCTAAGCTGACCCTTTGCGCCAGGGATGGCGCGGCGGAGCCCCCATGGATGGGTTCAATGCGAGTCAGCCTGCGCTACCTTGTCGATGTAGCAGAGGTTATCAACCGGTAATTGGGACAGCGCCAATACTAACGCCTAGCCAGCACCAAGCGCCGCTGCTGTAGACCTCTGGCAGCAAGGCATCATGCCCACGCTCCAGCTATTTCAGGAACAGCAAAATCTCAGGGTAACCTGATGACAAGTTGATAGATCAACGAAGCGGAAGAGATGGCGAGCGAAGCGAAGAGCTGAGGGATCACAGACAAAAAATTAAGCGTGGTAAACCAGAATTAACCTCTGATCACCACGCTCTGCTGGATAGAACTAATTGATTCAGTTGCGATTGTTAGCAACACGCTTGGTGTTGTTAAGTGCCTGACTGAATAGAGCAAAGCAGAGCGGATCGTAATTGAACATTTGGGCATCTCCCTGAAGTGTGATTAGAGTCACAACTCAATAGTGCCAACAAAATGTGACCCACGCAACACTTTTGAGCAAAACAAAGGGGACCCGAAGGTCCCCTTGCTCTAACACTGTTCACAGTTGGCGATTAAGCCACGGTGCAGGGCTTCAGATACCAAATGTTATCGCAGTAGTCCTGGATGGAGCGGTCGGAGTTGAACTTGCCCATGGTGGCAGAGTTCACGATCACGGCCTTAGCCCATGCTTTCTTGTCACGATACATGGCATCAACCTTCTTCTGGGCTTCGGAGTAGGACTCGAAGTCGGCCAGAGCCAGGTAGGTATCACCACCGTCCAGCAAGGCACGCTTGATGGAGGAGAGCTCGCCCGGACGGCCCGGAGTGAAGAAGTCGGTATCGAACCAGTCGAGAACAGCCTTCAGCTCTGGGTTGGCATAGTAGTAATCCCATGGGTTGTAACCCTTGGCCTTCAGTGCCTTCACTTCGTCAACTTCCAGACCGAAGATGGCGTTGTATTCAGCACCAGCTTCTTCGGCGATTTCGATGTTCGCACCGTCCAGAGTACCCAGGGTGATGGCGCCGTTCATGGCCAGCTTCATGTTACCAGTACCAGACGCTTCGTAACCGGCAGTAGAGATCTGCTGGGATACGTCAGCCGCCGGGATCAGCTTCTCAGCCAGGCTGACACGGTAGTTCGGCATGAAGACAACCTTCAGCTTGCCTTGGATGCGTTCATCATTGTTCACGCGCTCAGCAACCTTGTTGATGGCGTAAATGATGTCCTTGGCCAGCTTGTAGCCAGGAGCAGCCTTGGAGCCGAAGATGAACACACGTGGGTGCATGTCGTAGTCTGGGTTCGCCAGCAGACGACGGTACAGAGCCATGATGTGGATCAGGTTCAGCTGTTGACGCTTGTACTCGTGCAGACGCTTGATCTGGATGTCGAAGATCGCTTCGGCGCTAACGTCGATACCAGTTTCAGCCTTGATGACCTTGACCAGCTTTTTCTTGTTGGCGAGCTTGATGTCCATGAATTTCTTCTGGAACGCAGCGTCGTCGGCGTGAGCCAGGGCACCACGCATCTTGTCCAGTTGCAGCGGCCATTCGTTACCGACAGTCTCGGTATACAGGGCAGCCAGAGCCGGGTTACAGGAGAGCAACCAGCGACGCGGGGTGACACCGTTGGTCACGTTGCACATCTTCTCCGGCCACAGTTCGGCAAACTCAGGGAACAAGTCTTCCTTCACCAGCTTGGAGTGGATTTCAGCAACACCGTTGACCTTGTGGGAACCGATCACACACAGGTTACCCATGCGAACCTTGCGTGCACTGCCCTCTTCGATGATGGACAGCTTGGCCTTGATGGCATCGTTGCCTGGCCACTTGGCTTCAACCATGTCTTCCAGGAAGCGACGGTTGATTTCATAAATGATTTCGAGGTGACGCGGCAGTACGCGCTCGAACAGGTACACGGCCCACTTCTCCAGTGCTTCTGGCAGCAGAGTGTGGTTGGTGTAAGAGAATACCTTGTAGCAGATAGCCCAGGCAGCGTCCCATTCCAGCTCTTCTTCGTCAACCAGGATACGCATCAGTTCAGGGATGGCGATAGTCGGGTGAGTATCGTTCAGCTGAACGGCGATCTGATCGGCAAACTTGCTGAAGTCATTGCCATGCACGCGCTTGTAGCGACGCATGATGTCCTTCAGGGAGCAAGCACAGAAGAAGTACTGTTGCACCAGACGCAGGATCTTACCGGCTTCGGTTTCGTCGTTCGGGTACAGAACCTTGGAGATGGTTTCGGCTTGAGCCTTTTCAGCTTGGGAGTCGATGTAACCACCAGCGTTGAAAACGTCCCAGTCGAAGAATTCAGAGGCGCGGGATTCCCACAGACGCAGGATGTTGACGGTCTTACCTTGGTAACCAACAACCGGGATATCCCATGGCAGGCCCTTGATCTTCTGACCGGCGTGCCACACCTTCTTCATCTTGCCATCTTCGCCAAATACGGTTTCAACATAACCGTACAGCGGGATTTCTTGGGCAGATTCTGGGCGGCAGATTTCCCATGGGTTGCCGTATTCACGCCAGGAGTCCGGACGCTCGATTTGACGACCATCGCGAATTTCTTGACGGAACAGACCGTGTTCGTAATGGATACCGTAACCGACGGCAGGCATGTTCAGAGTTGCCAGAGAGTCGATGAAGCAAGCGGCCAGACGACCCAGACCACCGTTACCCAGCGCCATGTCCGGCTCTTCTTCACACAGATCGGCGATGTCGATGCCCAGATCCTTGAGAGCCTCACCGCAGACTTCGTACAGTGAGAGGTTATGCAGGTTGTTGGCAGTCAGACGGCCCATCAGGAATTCGGCAGACAGGTAGTGAACTGCACGGGTATTTTCCTGGAAGTGGGTTTGTTGGGTCTGAGTCAGACGCTCAAACACCAGTTCGTTTACTGCAGCGCAGGTAGCCTTCCACCAGGCCTGTCTGCTCGCCTTCTGCTCGCTGGTACCCAGCGTGGAGCGCAAGTGGTGGACGATATCCTGCTTCAACTGCTCTTTATTCAGGGCGCTGAGCTGTTCAACTTTTTTCTTCGCCATAACCAATTTCCTTCGTTACTCGAGAGTAGTGAGCCAAATTTCAGGCTGCCGGGCGTGAATTATAAGGGCTGTAGATCCGGCAGCAGAATACTAACGAAAGGTCTGACCCCAAAATTTAATCCAGGTCACATTTTTTTCTGGTAAACGGATACATAGGCCATGAAACTATTTTCAGAAAAGAAATAATTGAAAAAAAGTTTATTCCCTTGTTATTCAACAAGATAAGTCATCTTTCACCATCAAGATGCATGTTTTTACCCATTTTGCTTGAAATGCTTTGAAAATAAATGAAAATACGCAGCAATTGCTCTTCGTGAGAAAGCGATTTCAGCCGTAAGCCCGCAAAATATAATTCCAACATCCAGCCATAAATTAATGCTCCGTTAGTATTCCTGACTGTTGCTCCGCGACCAACCAGACTCATTTACTATTTCTTAACAACTCCGCCGCCGCGAGCGAGACTCGGTCGATCCGCTTCCTGTTTATGCATTCCCTCCTCCCCTCCTCATGCATGACACAAATGTTGAAGCAGAGATCCCTGCGGACCGTTTCGCAGAGCCAGTTCCGAATACCGCAGCGCCACCATTTCATGATCCGTTATGACTTCGTTTCCTGCCTTGCGGAGTTGGCATAAAGCCTCACAAGAAACTGTATTTGCATACAGCTATCGCGTTATGCTAACAACCATGACAAGGAGGAACTATGCGCCATCCACAGGAGTATCAACGTCGGCTCGGTCAGGCGCTGGCGTACATAGCTCATCACCTGCATCGCGAAGTGACTCTGCGTGAGGTGGCCGCCGAAGCCTGCTTCTCGCCATATCATTTTCATCGACTGTTTGTGGCGCTGACGGGTGAGACGGTCGCTGGCTACCAGCGCCGATTGCGCCTTGAGCAGGCTGTGCAGCAGTTGATCCTTGCCCCTCAGCGGCCGATTAGGGAAATCGCGGGTGAACTGGGCTTCTCGTCGCCACAGAATTTTGCCAAATCGTTCCGCCTGTTTTACGGTCATTCGCCAAGCAGCATTCGCGTCTGTGGTGACTTCACCCGCGTTGAGCAGCTGTTACGGCAACATGGCCCCGGAAACCTCGCAGCCGAACCGCATCACCGATGCCATCCGCTGCGCCCCATGACCACCAGTGACAGGAGTCCAACCATGCAAGTCAATATTATCGAACGACCGAGCCAGCAGATCGCCTATCTGCGCGTCAATGGCCCCTTCTGTGCAACCATGCCTGTCGGCTTTACCCGGCTCGAACAGTGGGCCAGCGCCAATGGTCATGCCGACGGCGACTGGTTGGCACTGTATTGGGACAACCCGGAGACCACACCAGTAGAGCAGCTGCGTGCCGATGTTGCAGTCTCGGTCGCCGCCAATTGCGCGGTCAGTGGCGATGTCCAGCTGCAGACCATCCCGGCCGGACTCTATGCCAGCCACCGCTGCCAGGTCGTGAACAATGACTTCGCCGCACCATGGAACGCGCTGTTTGGCGAATGGCTGCCACACAGCGGCTACCAGCCGGCCGAAGGCCCCTGCTTCGAGCACTATCTTAACGACGGCCGCACCAGTGGTATCTGGGAGCTGGTGATCTACACCCCGGTACGCCCGCTGTAAGCGCCCAAAAAAAACGCCAGCGGTAACCCCGCTGGCGCTTGTTCTCTTTAGTAACCTAGTCTCTTCAATAAGCGAGGCGAAGTAACGACCCGTTACACACCGGCCTTGGCCAGAGCGGCAGAGACAATCTCTTGCGCCTCTTTCTGGATGCGATCCAGGTGCTCGGCACCCTTGAAGCTCTCCATATAGATCTTGTAGATCGACTCGGTGCCACTCGGGCGAGCCGCGAACCAACCGTTCTCGGTCACCACCTTGAGGCCACCGATGGCGGCGCCGTTCCCCGGAGCCGCGGTCAGCTTGGCAATGATCGGCTCACCGGCCAACTCGGCGGCTTCGACCATGGCCGGATCCAGCTTGGAAAGGACACTCTTCTGCTCGGTGTTGGCTGGCGCATCGATACGACGGTACAGCGGAGCACCAAACTTGGCAGTCAGCTCGTCATAATGGGTCTGCGGATCCTTGCCGGTAACCGCCAGGATCTCGGCAGCCAGCAAGCACAACAGGATGCCATCCTTATCAGTGGTCCAGACGGAGCCATCTTTACGCAAGAAGGAGGCACCGGCACTCTCTTCACCACCGAAACCGAAGCTGCCATCAAACAGGCCATCGACGAACCACTTGAAGCCGACCGGCACTTCTTTGAGCTCACGGCCAATTGAAGCTGCAACCCGATCGATGATTGAGGAGGATACCAGCGTCTTGCCGACGGCCGCTTGTGCTGGCCAACCCGGGCGATGGGTGAACAGGTACTGAATGGCGACAGCCAGGTAGTGGTTCGGGTTCATCAGGCCAGCTTTGCAGACGATACCGTGACGATCGTTGTCCGGATCGTTGGCGACGGCGACATCGAACTTGTCCTTGTGACCAATCAGGCTGGCCATTGCCCACGGACTGGAGCAGTCCATACGGATCTTGCCATCTTTGTCCAGGGTCATGAAGGAGAAGGTCGGATCAACGGCATAATTGACCACTTCGATATTCAGACCATAGGTCTTGGCGATCACATCCCAGTAGGCCACACCGGAGCCACCCAACGGGTCGACACCGATCTTGACGCCCGCCTTCTTGATGGCATCCATATCGATGACTTTGTTGAGATCATCGATGTAAGGCGTCATGAAATCATGCTCTTGCACGTTGGCCATGGTCCGAGCCAGGGCGAAAGAGACGCGCTTCACGCCATCCAACCCCTTCTCGAGCAGCTCGTTGGCGCGGTTTTCCACCCACTTGGTGATCTCGCCTTCGGCCGGGCCACCATGGGGTGGATTGTATTTGAAACCACCATCTTCCGGCGGATTGTGCGACGGGGTGATGACGATACCATCGGCCTGATCCGCCAGACCCGCCGAGTTATAACGCAAGATGGCATGGGAGATGACCGGAGTCGGGGTATAACCCAATCCCTTGTCGATACGCACTTCGACACCGTTGGCAGCCAGCACTTCGACGGCAGAAGCCAGCGCCGATTCAGACAAGGCGTGGGTATCCATGCCGATGAACAGCGGGCCGGTGATGCCTTGTGCCGAGCGATATTCGGCAATCGCCTGGCTGACAGCCAGGATATGGGATTCGGTAAAGGCGCTGTTTAACGAGCTGCCGCGGTGACCCGAGGTGCCAAAAGCCACGCGCTGTTCAGCCTTGCTCATGTCAGGCTTGTTCAGATAATAAGCCGCCATCAGACGAGGAATGTTAGTCAGGTCTTCCAGACGAGCCGGTTTGCCGGCATGGGAATGTTGAGCCATTCGATTACTTCCTGATTGTATTTGTGAATTAAATCTTCTCGCAGACCTGCGCACTAAATTCGGCAGGATAGCCCATGGTCGTCATGACCTGAGCCACGATGTTTCGTTTGCGACCAGTATTGGTATTAGAGATCACCCAATACGGCGTCCCGGGAACTGACTTCGGCTTGGTGGTGTTACCCGCCGCCAGCAGCTCTTCTTCGGTACGAGCAAAGTAGACCCGCTTACGCCCCTTGATCTCAGTCGCTTGGGTAAACGCTTCTGGATTAGCCTGATACAGGGTGGACAGGATCAGCATGAAGCGGTCAATGGCACTCTCGCGAGTCGCCAGCTCATTGCTGGCCAGTAGATCCTGCAGCTCAATGATCCGCTCGGGTTCGACCGGTATCACCGGCATGGCATCGCTTGGAAGCTGTGACTCGGGGAGCTCCTCGGTACATGGAGGCAGGCCAAGCAGACGGCGCAGGATTTCCGAAGCACTCTCGCCGATATGCTGGGTTTGACGGGCTATGTAGCGGTAGAGCTCTTCATCAACCTCGATGGTCTTCATACAGTCTCGACACCTAATCCAGAAAACAAACGCGCGGATTATACATTGCCCCACGGCCAAGCCCAACAGATGGGGTGGCTTTTGCGATCCATGAAAAGGATTCCACGAAAATCCAATGTAACTTTTCGCCAAGCTACGGCTATTTGCAGCAAGGTTCCGGAAATTTGCTGTAGAATGATGCAGGAAAATTACCACTTCACTCATTCCTTGTCATACACCCCACCGGAGGCCTCTTGCTCGATTACCGACAACAAGGAAGCGATTCGGCTCCCACCATCATTCTGCTGCATGGCCTGTTTGGAGATAAGGAGAACCTAGGTGCCTTGGCGCGGGCCCTAGCGGGTGAATTTCGCGTTATTCAAGTGGATTTACCCAATCATGGCGACTCACCTCACCAAGCTGAGATGACATACCCCGGCATGTGTGCCGATCTGCTATGTCTGTTCGACACTCTCGGGCTGGGCAAGGCTCATCTGCTGGGGCACTCCCTCGGCGGCAAGCTGGCAATGCAATTTGCCCTACGAAACCCGCACCGGGTTGACAGCCTGATCGTCGTGGATATGGCTCCCGTCGCCTATGCCTCTCGGCATGAGAGTGTCTTCACCGCACTGCAGGCGGTCGTTGACCGAGACTGCATCTCGCGTCAAGACGCCGAGGCGGCAATGACCGAAGCATTGGCTGATCCCCGCGTCCGCCAGTTCTTACTGAAGAGTTTTCGCATGGGTGGAGGCTGGCGTTTCAACCTGCCAGCGTTGAAAGCCAACTACCCGCTACTGATGGCTTGGCCGTCACCGGAATCCAGCTTCGCCGGGCCAACTCTCTTCATCAAGGGGGGGCAATCGGACTATCTGCTGCCAGAACATCAGCCCCTGGTCAGTCACTACTTTCCATACGCCAAGGCCCGGATCATTCCGGATGCCGGTCACTGGCTGCATGCCGAGAAACCCTTGTTGTTCAATCGACTGGTTGTGGATTTCCTGTCGACAAGCCGTTAACAGTGGCTCCTTCGGTATGCTATAGTTCGCGGCCTGATGATGTAGACCCAGACAATGCCGATGATGCCCACAGGTGAGTATCAACCGAGGCAAGGGTCTCTAGCAGAGATGATTTGGCGGCGGCTTCCGTATCTGAACCGGTGAGAATTGCCGCCAACATTCGGCAAGCGCCAGCAAGAATTTGGGTTCAGTTCGTAGTAGATGTAACCATGGCAAAACACCAAGAAGATCGAACCACCCTGGATCTCTTCGCCGAAGAAAAGCGCCCAGGCAGACCCAAAACAAACCCACTACCCCGCGCTCTGCAGTTGAAGGTGAACAAGCGAAATCAACTGAAACGGGACAAGGCCAACGGCCTGCGGCGAGTGGAGTTGAAAGTTGAGGCAGAACTGCTCGAGCGGCTCAATGACCTGGCCAAACAGCAAAACATGAGTCGCGCGGATTTGATCCAGTGGTTACTGAAGCAACATATTGACGCTGAGACTGTGCGCCAGTCTCAAGATTAACGCATAATCAACCATCATTATTTCAAGGATATACAACCACTATGGCAAGTGTAGGTCTGTTTTTCGGTAGCGATACCGGTAATACGGAAGCCGTGGCAGGCATGATCCAGAAAGAGTTGGGCTCACATCTGGTCGACGTCCATGACATCGCCAAGAGCACCAAAGCAGACATCGACAGCTTCGATCTGTTGATCCTCGGGATCCCGACCTGGTATTACGGCGAGTCACAGGCAGACTGGGACGACTTTATGCCGGAACTCGAAGAGATCGACTTCAGCAGCAAGTTAGTCGCCATCTTCGGCTGTGGCGATCAGGAAGACTATGCAGAGTACTTCCTCGATGCCATGGGCACGCTCCGGGATGTAATCGAAGCCCGTGGCGCCACCATCATTGGCCACTGGCCAACCGACGGCTACCAATTTGAGGCTTCCAAGGCGCTGGTCGATGACAAGCATTTTGTCGGACTGGGCATTGACGAGGATCGTCAACCCGAGCTGACGGCTGGCCGGGTTACCGCCTGGTGTAAACAGCTCGTCGACGAGATGTGTCTCGCCGAATTGCAATAAACATCTGGCCCGCGATTGCGGGCCTGTTTTATGGTGAACCTCCGACCGACTGCAGGAGGCAAACGTGTCTACATTATTCATATCCGGCCTGATCAATATTGAAACCACGGTCGCAATCCCAGGTTTCCCTCTCCCCTATGCGCCGGTTCACTATCCATTTCATGGTATTCACAGCTCGGTTTCCGGTGTCGGTGTCAATCTGGCCACCGCGTTACACCGTCTCGGCAACCAGGTCTATCTCCACAGCCTGATCGGCCCCGATCTCGCTGGCGAGACAGTGTTACTGTCCCTCCAACAGCAGGGGCTCGACTGTGGCGGGATCTCGCCAAGCCTGAGCGCCACCCCCCAGAGCGTGATCCTGTATGACCCGCAAGGTCGGCGACAAATTCAGGTTGACCTCAAGGAGTGTCAGGAGCGGGAACTCCCCCACGAGGCGGTACATCGTCTGCAACAATGCGATATGGCGTTATTGTGCAACATCAACTTCTCTCGCCCGTTGTTGGCCGAAGCCAAACGACAACACAAGCCAATTGCCACCGATGTGCATGTGCTATGGGATATCGACGATCCCTATAATCGTGACTTCATGGCTGCAGCCGATATTCTCTTTCTCAGCGATGAGGGGCTCGATGGCCGTCCTGCCCATGAGTTTCTGCGTGAAATCGCCGACCGTTATCACAACTCACTGATCGTGCTCGGTTGTGGGGCAAACGGTGCGCTTCTCTACCAACGTGCGGATCGCTCCTTTTTCCATGTTCCGGCGCAGGCACCACGAGGAGTCCGCAACACGATTGGCGCGGGCGACGCACTCTTTTCGGCTTTCGTGCACGAATGGCAACAACACCACAATGCCCAACTGGCATTGCAGCGAGCCACGCTGTTTGCAGGTTGGAAAGTTGGCTCCATTGGTGCCGCCGATGGCCTTCCCGATGTTAACGAATGGCAACAACTGTTAACGACACACGCCGAAAGCAGCGGCCGTGGTAACATACCGACCGGAGATTAATCTTGGTAACCATGTCCCTGACGGTTTCAATTCCCGTGCCGTGGGCCATATAATGCAATGCATCGACGCATGAATGCGGCTTTTGTCGCCTCGGAAGAAAGAGAGCCATGACCCCGAATAATAAGCAGCTAAAAGACGCCGGCCTGAAGATCACCTCCCCGCGGATCAAAATATTGCAGTATTTGCAGACTCCCGAGTGCCAACACATCAGCGCCGAAGAGCTCTATAAGAAACTGCTGGATCAAGGCGACGAGATTGGTCTAGCCACCGTCTATCGCGTGCTGAATCAGTTCGATGATGCCGGAATAGTGACACGCCACCATTTTGAGGGTGGTAAGTCGGTCTTTGAACTGTCCCATCAGGACCATCATGACCACCTGGTCTGCCTCGACTGCGGTCGCGTCATCGAGTTTCACGACGATGTGATTGAACAGCGACAAAATGAAATTGCCCAAAAATACGGGATGTCACTGACGCACCACAGTCTCTATCTCTACGGTCATTGTGACCATCCGGAGTGCGTTGCCAAACGCAGCAGAGCCAGATGAAGCTTCGCCTGCAAAAAAAAAACCGCCGAGAGGCGGTTTTTTTATCACTGATTAAAACGCAGCATCAACCCTGCCAGGTATCCCGCAGCGCGACTGTCAGGTTAAAGACCAGGTGTTCCGGAGTAGACAACTTGCTGTCGGCACAGAAGTAGCCTTCACGCTCGAACTGGTAAGCCTTCTCCGCCGGAGCCGCCTTGAGACTCGGCTCAACTCGAGCCCCCTCGATGATGGTCAGCGAGTTCGGGTTGATGGTCGCCAGGAAGTCGTCAGCCGCGCCCGGGTTGGCCACGGCGAACAGGCGGTCATACAGACGAACCTGCGCAGGCAGCGAGTGTTCGGCGGTCACCCAATGGATGACACCCTTGACCTTGCGACCATCAGCCGGGTCGACACCCAGCGTATCCGGATCGTAGGTGCAGTAGATGGTGGTAATTTTACCATCGGCATCCTTCTCGACCCGCTCCGCCTTGATGACATAGGCGTGACGCAGACGGACCTCTTTGCCCAGCACCAGACGCTTGAACTGCTTGTTGGCCTCTTCGCGGAAATCCGCTTCATCGATCAGCAGCTCGGCGGCAAACGGCAACTCATGGCTACCCATTTCCGGCTTATTGGGGTGATTGGGTGATTGCAGCAGCTCCACCTGACCGGCTGGATAGTTCTCGATCACCACACGCACCGGGCGCAACACGGCCATGGCACGGGGTGCGTTCTCGTTCAGGTCTTCACGAATACAGGACTCCAGTGCACTCATCTCGACCGTATTATCCTGCTTGGTGACCCCGATGCGACGGCAGAACTCGCGAATGGCCGCCGGCGTGTAACCACGACGACGCAGACCCGAGACGGTCGGCATCCGCGGATCATCCCACCCTTCGACCACTTGTTCGGTGACCAGCAGGTTCAGCTTGCGCTTGGACATGATGCT
>JAYRLO010000030.1:0-16565 GCA_041905215.1 Aeromonadaceae bacterium | reverse complement strand
AATCACTCACAGGAAATAAGCTTGAGTCGGTGAGGGCAATTCCATGTGCCTCGCATGGAATCCTTGCCCATACTTAAGAGCGCAAAATTCGCGATTAGACAAAGTCCCAAGGGGTGAACATGCCGACCATTGCCGCACTGATTTCGCAGCCAAAAAACCTGCCGAACGTCCCGGAGGTGGTTCGTGAGTTGATTCAGACCTTTCATCAACCGACGCCGGATCTGATACTGATCGCCCATCAGGTCGCCAAGGATCCGGTCATCTCGGCCAAGTTACTGCGTCTGGCCAATGCGGCCCAATTTGGCAACAGCCGACAAATCGCCACCGTCAAGGAGGCGGCCATCCGCCTGGGAACCGAAACCATCCGCAACATGGTGCTGGCATGCGGTCTGACTGACTCCATGAAGCGAGTCCCCGGCATCGAATTGCACCAGTTTTGGGGCAAGGTATTCGATGTCGCGACCCTGAGCAAACAGCTCGCCCGGAGAGCCGGTGAGCGGAGCGATGAGGTCTTCACCTGCGGTCTGCTCTACGATCTGGGGCGTCTGATCATGCACTTGTCACTCACCCCCGAGGAGGTACATCGTATCTGCGATCTGGAACAGCTGCTGGGGCGCATCCACGCCGAACGCACAGTAGTGGGTTTCAATTATGCTGAGCTGGGAGCCGAAGTTGCCCATCACTGGTGTTTCCCGCTGTCGATCTGCGAGGCAATCCGCTATCACCCGACACCGCTGGACGGTGAAACCTTTTCCAATAGCGCCGCCCTCATCCATCTAGCCATGGCACTGAGCAGCCTGCCCGAAGTCCCCAGCGAGGAACCCGAGTGCTGGCCGCGGGATGTGGCCGCCCGTCTCGGGCTGGACTGGACGGCCTGCTGCGAGGAGCTATATCTCTGTCGGCAGAATGGTCACGGCTTTGCGGCACTGCTCAACGCCTGAACCCGTGGTGATTACAGGGTAAACAGTTCCAGACCCAATGCCTGTTTGACACGAGCCAGCACCTGCTGGCTCACCCCGTTGGCGCGCGCAGTCCCTTCCCGCAGGATGCGGATCAGCTCCCCCTTATCGGCCAGGTAGGCCGCCCGTCGGGCTCGGATCGGCGCCAGCAACTCCTGCAGTTCAGACTCCAACGGCCGCTTGATCGCCATATCGCCCAGCCCGCCCTGCTGATACTGCTGTTTCAACTGCGCGACCAAGGCTTCGTCACGGCCGAAGGCATCCAGATAACTGAACACCACATTCCCCTCGATCTGCCCCGGGTCGCTCACCCGCAGGTGGTTGGGATCTGTATACATCTTCATCACGGCGGCGTGGATCTCGGCTTCGCTCGCCCCGAGCGTGATGGTGTTGCCAAGCGACTTGGACATCTTCGCCTTGCCATCGATCCCCGGCAGACGGCTGACCTTGCTGAGCATCGCCTGACACTCCACCAGCACCGGCTGACCGACGATCTGATTGAAACGGCGCACGATTTCGTTGGTCTGCTCCAGCATTGGCAACTGATCATCCCCTACCGGCACATGGGTGGCGGCAAAGGCGGTGATATCCGCCGCCTGGCTCACCGGATAGACCAGAAAACCCGCTGGCAACGAGCGTGCAAACCCCTTCTGCTCGATTTCACTCTTCACGGTCGGATTACGCTCCAGCCGCGACACCGTCACCAGATTGAGGTAGTACATGGTCAGCTCGGCCAGTGCCGGCAGTGCCGATTGCAAGCAGATGGTGCTCTTGGCCGGATCGATACCCACCGCCAGGTAGTCGGCCACCACGTTGAGGATGTTTTCGCTGATTTTTCCCGGGTTATGGCCGTTGTCGGTCAACCCCTGCAGATCGGCCACCAGAATGGTCTGGTTGTGATCGTGCTGCAGTGCAACCCGCTGGCGCAACGAGCCGACGAAGTGGCCCAGATGCAGGGAACCGGTCGGACGATCGCCGGTCAAAATGGTGTAAGGCATGCTCTTCTCCTTGGAGTAAAACCGCCGATTCCGAGCCATCTATTGTGACAATGCCGCCCGAACCGGCGGCATTGGAAAGTGGATATCACTGACTCTGGCCGCCTCAGTCGAGGCGCCACCATGAGAGGAAGGAGGTCAATGACAGTATCGTTTGCATGGGATCTACCCTACACCCGCCCCGTCGGCCAGATCAAGCCATCACCAATCCCTCGCGCCGCATCACCGGCATCGACGCCAATGCCCGTCCGTTAGCGAAGGAGAGATTGCCTGCTGAGCCAACCGTTGGCAGCAGAGAGCCACCATGGCAGGGTTTGCGGCGAGTTGGCGAGAGAGGGTGTCTCTTTCGAACCTGGTAACAGACCCGCATTCGGCCTCTACCCAACCATTTCGCCGAACCAATCGTGATGGATGCAGCATTCTTGCCGCAAAAAAGTGTAAACTATCGCCGGTTTTCGGCTTGGCGCGCCGCCCACAGTGGGAACAGGTGACGGCAACAGGCGCACAGGACGCAAAGGTTTTTATTAATCGACTCTTAGGAATGCGAACCGATGAAAAACATCAACCCGACCCAGACCAAGGCCTGGAAGGCGCTGGAAGCCCATTTCGCCGCCAACAAGGATCGTCAAATCAAGGATCTGTTTGCTGCCGATCCAGCCCGTTTTGACAACTTCTCCACCACCTTCGGTGGCGACATCCTGGTCGACTACTCCAAGAACATCATCAGCGAAGAGACCCTCAAGCTGCTGACCGATCTGGCCGAAGAGACCGATCTGCGCGCTGCCATCGACGCCATGTTCAACGGTGAAGCCATCAACCAGACCGAAGGCCGTGCCGTGCTGCACGTCGCCCTGCGTAACCGCTCCGACCGTCCGGTGGAAGTGGATGGCAAGGACGTGATGCCGGAAGTGAAGGCGGTTCTGGAAAAGATGAAGGGCTTCTGTGCCAAGATCATCTCTGGCGAGTGGAAGGGTTACACCGGTAAGGCCATCGAACATGTGGTCAACATCGGTATCGGCGGTTCCGATCTGGGCCCGGTGATGATCACCGAAGCCCTGCGTCCCTACAAGAATCACCTGCAGATGCACTTCGTCTCCAACGTCGATGGCACTCACATCGCCGAAACCCTCAAGAAGATCGATCCGGAAACCACCCTGTTCCTGGTGGCCTCCAAGACCTTCACCACCCAGGAGACCATGACCAACGCCCTGACCGCCCGCGACTGGTTCATTAAGACCGCCGGTGACAAGGCCCACGTCGCCAAGCACTTCGCCGCCCTCTCCACCAACGGCAAGGCCGTGGCCGAGTTCGGTATCGACACCAACAACATGTTCGAATTCTGGGATTGGGTCGGCGGTCGCTACTCCTCCTGGTCTGCCATCGGTATGCCCATCGCCCTGTCTGTCGGTTTCGACAACTTTGAAGCCCTGCTGCAAGGTGCCTTCGAGATGGACATGCACTTCGCCACCAAGGCCTACGGCGAAAACGTCCCGGTACTGCTGGCCCTGATCGGCCTGTGGTACAACAACTTCTATGGCGCCGAGTCTGAAGCCATTCTGCCCTACGACCAGTACATGCACCGTTTCCCGGCCTACTTCCAGCAAGGCAACATGGAATCCAACGGTAAGTATGTCGATCGCAATGGCAACAAGGTCGACTACCAGACTGGCCCCATCATCTGGGGTGAGCCGGGTACCAACGGTCAACACGCCTTCTATCAGCTGATCCACCAAGGCACCAAGCTGATTCCGTGTGACTTCCTGGCGCCGGCCATCAGCCACAACCCGATTGGCGATCACCATCCCAAGCTGCTGGCCAACTTCTTCGCCCAAACCGAGGCCCTGGCCTTCGGCAAGAGCAAGGAACAGGTCGAAGCCGAGTTCCTGGCTGCGGGCAAGACCCTGGAGCAGGTCAAGGATCTGGTCCCCTTCAAGGTATTCGAAGGCAACCGTCCGACCAACTCCATCCTCTTCAAGAGCCTGACTCCGAAGACCCTGGGTGCCCTGATCGCCATGTACGAACACAAGATTTTCGTTCAAGGCGCCATTTGGAACATCTTCTCCTTCGATCAGTGGGGCGTGGAGCTGGGCAAGCAACTGGCCAACAAGATCCTGCCGGAACTGAACAGCGCGGATGCCATCAGCAGCCACGACAGCTCCACCAACGGCCTGATCAACACCTGGAAGGCGTGGAAGTAATCTTCTTCCGTCACCATTGAGAAGCCGCCCTCGGGCGGCTTTTTTCATGGGGGAGCGATGCCCTTCTCTCCATCGCCCATCCGATATCCCAATCCGGGTCCAGGCGCCACAATGACTCCCCGCCACTCCGCGAGCGCACCATTTCGGTGCGCAGCTCCTCGCTAGAATCCGCGCCACACGGCCTATCCCAGCCTCAGACGGGCTGGCACAGCCCTTGAATAGTCTCCGTTAAGCGCCTCTGACCCGAGGCATATCACCGGCCCAGCCGGATACACGGAGAGTACGCCATGAAGCCCAGCACCCGTTTTGCCGCCCTTGCCTGTCCGCTGTCTGTTGCCATTGTCGCCGCCACCTCGGCAACCGCCGCTCCGTTGCAGAGCCTCGGCAAGGGCGAAGGGGTGGTCGACATCATCGCCTGGCCCGGCTATATCGAGCGGGGCGAGAGCGACAAGGCCTACGACTGGGTCACCGGCTTCGAGAAGCAGACCGGCTGCCAGGTGCGCGTCAAGACCGCCGCCACCTCCGACGAGATGGTGTCCCTGATGGCCAAGGGGGGCTACGACCTGGTCACCGCCTCCGGTGATGCCTCCTTGCGCCTCATCTATGGCAAGCGGGTACAACCCATCAACACGGCTCTGATCCCCAACTGGAAACAGATTGACCCGCGCCTGCAGGACGCCGCCTGGCATACCGTCGCGGGCGACCACTACGGCACCCCCTACCAGTGGGGACCGAACGTCTTGATGTACAACACCAACGTCTTCAAGGAGGCACCCACCAGCTGGAGTGTGCTCTTCACCGCCCAGAACCTGCCCGATGGCAAACCGAATCAGGGGCGCGTGCAGGCCTATGACGGCGCCATCTATCTGGCCGATGCGGCCCTCTATCTCAAACACGCCAAGCCGGAACTGGGCATCGAGGATCCGTACGAGCTGAACGAGGCCCAGTACGCGGCTGTGCTGGAGTTGGTGCGCGGCCAGCATCCGCTGATCCACCGCTACTGGCACGACTACAACGTGCAGATGAGCGACTTCAAGAATGAGGGGGTAGTCGCCTCCGGCGCCTGGCCGTTCCAGGTCAACGCGCTCAAGGGCGAAAAGCAGCCCATCGCCTCCACCATTCCGCAGGAGGGTGCCACCGGCTGGGCCGATACCACCATGTTGCATGCCGACGCCGCCCACCCGGTCTGTGCCTATCAGTGGCTGAACTGGTCGCTGGAGCCCAAGGTACAGGGGGATGTCGCCGCCTGGTTCGGCTCGGTGCCCGCCGTGCCGGCGGCCTGCAGCGCCTCCAGTCTGCTGGGCGCTGAAGGGTGCAAGACCAATGGCTATGACAACTTCGCCAAGATCGCCTTCTGGAAAACGCCGCAAGCCAAGTGCAGCCAGGGCAGCTGCGTCCCCTACAGCCGTTGGGTGCAGGATTACATCGCCATCATGGGTGGACGTTGATCGCCAACAAGGAGGCGTTATGACACTTGCCGTCGAGTTTTCTGCCGTCAGCCGTATCTATGGCAACGTCAAAGCCGTCGATCGGGTCTCGTTGCAGATCGAACCCGGGGAGTTCTTCTCGATGCTGGGGCCTTCGGGCTCCGGCAAGACCAGTTGCCTGCGGCTGATTGCCGGTTTTGAACAACCAGATTTGGGAGCCGTCTACCTCGGAGGTACCGAGGCTAGCGGTTTGCCGCCCTATCTGCGCAACGTCAATACGGTGTTTCAGGACTACGCGCTGTTTCCCCACCTGAATGTCGCCGAGAACGTCGCCTACGGCCTCAAGATCAAGGGGGTCGGCCGCGGCGATCGCATGGCCCGCAGCGAAGAGGCACTGGAGCTGGTCGCCCTCGGCAGCCTGGGCCACCGCAAGCCCTCGGAGCTCTCCGGTGGCCAGCGGCAGCGTGTGGCGCTGGCGCGCGCCCTGGTCAATCGCCCCAAGGTGCTACTGCTGGATGAACCCCTGGGTGCCCTGGATCTCAAGCTGCGCGAGCAGATGCAGTCCGAACTCAAACGCCTACACCGCCATCTGGGCATCACCTTCGTCTACGTGACCCACGATCAGAGCGAAGCGCTGTCGATGTCGGACCGGGTGGCGGTATTCAATAAGGGGCGCATCGAGCAACTGGACACACCGCGCCAGCTCTACTCCCGCCCGCAGACCCCGTTTGTCGCCCGCTTCGTCGGCTCCTCCAACGTCATCGATGGCGAGCTGGCCCAGCGGCTCTCGGGACAGGAGAGTCCCTTCGCGATCCGTCCGGAGCATGTCCAGCTCATCCCGACCTGGGGGTCTCAGGAGGTGCAGGTCGAGGGGCGCCTCAAGCAGGTGCACTATCACGGCTCCCACAGTCGCTACGAGCTGGATCTGGGTCAGGGGCAACAACTGGCGCTCCACCTGCCCCACCACGAGGGAGACGAGAGCGAGTCACCCGAGATCGGCACCCGACTCTGCGCCGGCTGGGCTCGCAGTGCCATGGTGCCACTGAGCCACGATCCGGAGGCCTGCCGATGAACGCCGCCACCGCGCCCATCTCGCTGGTGCGCCGCATCGCCACCTGGAGCTATCTGCATCCGCGCAGCACACTGCTGCTCTGGCTGCTGCTGCCGCTCGGCTGGTTTGGGCTGCTCTATCTGGGCTCGCTGGCTAACCTGCTGGTGCAGAGTTTCTACACCTTTGATGATTTCACCCTCTCGGTGCTTCCCGAGTGGACCCTGGATAACTACCGCCTGCTGCTGAACCCCAGCAATCTGGACATCGTCATCCGCACCGTCAGCATGGCGGTGGCCGTGACGCTAGCCGATGCCCTGCTGGCTTTTCCCATCGCCCTCTATATGGCGCTGTATGCCTCGCCGCGCATCAAGATGCTCTTCTACATCGGCGTCATGCTGCCGATGTGGGCCAGCTACATCGTCAAGGCCTACGCCTGGACTCTGATCCTGGCCAAGGGAGGCATGTTGCAGTGGCTGCTGCAGGCCGTCGGGTTGCAACCGATGCTGGATCTGCTGTTGACCACGCCGATCGGCGGTAACACGCTGGCCACCTCGCATCTGGGCCGCTTTCTGGTCTTCAGCTACATCTGGCTGCCCTTCATGATACTGCCGATCCAGGCGGCTCTGGAGCGCATCGCCCCCAGCCTGTTGCAAGCCGCCAGCGATCTGGGAGCGCGCCCCCGTCAGGTGCTGACGACTGTGCTGCTGCCGCTGGCGCTGCCGGGCGTGGTGGCAGGCTCCATCTTCACCTTCTGCCTGACCCTGGGGGATTACATCATACCGACGCTCATCGGCCCCTCCGGGCTCTTCATCGGCACCATGGTCTACACCCAGCAGGGGGCCGTCGGCAACATGCCGCTGGCCGCGGCCTTCACCCTGGTGCCGCTGCTGATCATCGCGCTCTACCTGTGGTTTGCCAAACGACTGGGAGCCTTCCATGCACTCTAACAACGGCGCTTCACCCCTGTTGAAACTGCTGGCCTGGTGCGGCCTGGCCCTGCTGCACTTGCCACTGCTGGTCATCGCCCTGTATGCCTTCAACACCGAGAGCGCGGCCTTCAGCTTCCCGCTCCAGGGGTTCACCCTGCAGTGGTTTGGCATGGCCCTGAGTCGCCCGGATGTGCTGGAGGCCGTTGGCCTGTCGCTGCAGGTGGCCGCCATGGCCACCCTGCTGGCCATGGTGCTCGGCACCCTGGCGGCCCTGGCCATCTGGCGCCACACCTTCTTCGGCCGCGATGGTATCTCCATGCTGCTGGTGCTGCCCATCGCCCTACCCGGCATCATCACCGGGCTGGCGCTGCTGGCCAGTTTCAAGCAGTTGGGGATCGAGCCCGGCATGCTGACGCTGGTGGTCAGCCACGCCACCTTCTGCGTGGTGGTGGTCTTCAACAACGTCATCGCTCGCTTCCGCCGTACCAGTCTGAACCTGATCGAAGCCTCGATGGATCTGGGCGCCGATGGCTGGCAGACCTTCCGCTACCTGGTGCTGCCGAACATCGCCACCGCCCTGTTGGCAGGCGGTATGCTGGCCTTCGCCCTCTCCTTTGACGAGATCATTGTCACCACCTTTACCGCCGGCCATGAGAAGACACTGCCCATCTGGCTGCTGGGACAACTGACTCGCCCCCGCGACGTACCGATCACCAACGTGGTTGCCCTGCTGGTCATGCTGGCGACTGTGCTGCCGATCCTGGGGGCTTACTACCTGACCAAAGATACCGATGGGGTGGCTGGCAGCGGCAAATAGCCGACCAGCGCCCCCAGTTAGAATCCATGCGAGAAAGGAGCAAGATCATGCAGATCCGACAACTGATTAACGGCCAACTGGTCGCCGGTGCCGGCAACCCTATCCCCGTAATGAACCCTTCGACCGGCACCGAGCTGGTCGCCATCGCCGAAGCCAGTGCCGAGCAGGTGCTGGCCGCCGTAGCCGCCGCCGATGCCGCCTTCCTCGGTTGGGCCGCAACCCCGCCGCGGGAGCGCGCCGCCCGCCTGCTGGCGATTGCCGAGGCCATCGAGGCCAAGGGGGAACTGTTCGCCCGCCTGGAGTCCCTCAACTGCGGCAAGCCATTTAGCGCCGCCCTGAATGACGAGATCCCGGCCATCGCCGACACCTTCCGCTTCTTCGCCGGAGCCTGTCGCTGCCTCGGCGGTTCGGCCGCCGGCGAGTATCTGCCCGGCTTCACCTCGATGATCCGTCGCGACCCGCTGGGGGTCGTCGCCTCCATAGCCCCCTGGAACTACCCGCTGATGATGGCGGCCTGGAAGCTGGGGCCAGCCTTGGCGGCTGGCAATACCGTGGTGCTCAAACCCTCGGAGGTGACTCCGCTCGCCACCCTGGCGCTGGGAGAGTTGCTGGCCGAGCTACTGCCACCGGGGGTGGTCAACATCGTCCATGGCCGCGGCGGCGATGTCGGCATGCCGCTGGTCAGCCACCCGCGCGTGCGCATGGTCTCACTCACCGGCTCCATAGCCACCGGCAAGAAGCTGGTCGAGATCGCATCCCAGACCATGAAGCGCACCCACATGGAGTTGGGCGGCAAGGCACCGGTCATCGTGTTGAATGATGCCAACCTCGACGAGGTGGTGGCCGGCATCCGCACCTTCGGCTTCTACAATGCCGGGCAGGATTGCACCGCCGCCTGCCGCATCTACGCCCAGAAGGGGATCTACGACAAGCTGGTCGCCGATCTGGGCAGCGCCGTCAGCACCCTGAAGATGGGGCTGCAGGACGATCCGACCACCGAGCTGGGGCCTCTGGTCTATGCGGCCCACCGGGATCGGGTCGCCGGTTTTGTCGAGCGCGCCCGGGCCGAGTCGCACCTGGAGATCGTCACCGGCGGCAAGCTGGGGGCAGGCCCCGGTTACTTCTTCGAGCCAACGCTGATCGCCGGTGCCCGCCAGAACGATGAGATCGTGCAGAAGGAGGTGTTTGGCCCCGTGGTCTCTATCACCCCGGTCGACGATTTCGAACAGGCCATCGCCTTCGCCAATGACTCCGAGTATGGCCTCGCCTCCTCCATCTGGACCCAGGATGTCAGCAAGGCGATGGCGGGAGCCGCTGCCCTCCAGTATGGCTGTACCTGGATCAACACCCACTTCATGCTGACCAGCGAGATGCCACACGGCGGCATGAAGCAGTCCGGCTATGGCAAGGATATGTCGATGTACGGGCTGGAGGAGTACACCTGCGCCCGCCACGTCATGGTGAAGTGGTAACAAAGTCGGTCTGCCTGTGCAGTTCTGATGAACCAAGGGGTTGCCGCCAGGCTCGAGGCGGCATCCCTGCCGCCAACGGTTGGTTCAATGGGAACACTTCCTGCCTTATCTGATCAACACGGCTTTTCCTCCACGAAGCCATCCCTCTGGATTTGTCGCATGCATTGGCGCATGCATTGGCGCATGCATTGGTGCATCACCTTGCCAGCTCTTGTCGGATAACCGACTACAGAAAAGCGAGGCGAAGATGTAAATTGTGTATATAATTTCGACCTTTCCAGACCCAGGGAGGGAGATATGGCAGCAATTCAGGCGGATGTAACACTGGTCGGCGGCGGCATCATGAGCGCGACACTGGCGATGCTGCTCCACCGTCTCGACCCGAAACTGCATATCTGCATGGTCGAGCAGCTCGGCGATGTCGCCCTGGAGAGTTCGGCGGCGCTACACAACGCCGGCACCGGCCACGCCGGTTACTGTGAACTCAACTACACGCCGCAACAACCGAATGGCCAGGTGGATATCAGTCGCGCCTTGGCCATCAATGGCGCCTTCGAGACCTCCTTGCAGTTCTGGTCCCATCTGGTCGCAAGCGACAAGAGCCTGGATCCCGCCGCCTTCATCAACAGGGTGCCGCACCTGAGTGCGGTCTGGGGCGAGAACAACATCGAATTTCTCAAGGCCCGCTACGAGCAGATGCGCCGCCTCCCGCCCTTCGCCCAGATGGCGTGGAGCGAAGACCCGCAGACCCTGGCCGAATGGATGCCGCTGCTGATGAATGGCCGATCCACGGGCCCCAAGATTGCCGCTACCCGGGTCGCTCACGGCGCCGATGTCAACTTTGCAGCCCTGACCCGTACCCTGGTGGGATATCTGCAACAACACGCCAACTTTGAGCTACTGACCCATACCCGGGTGACCGGGCTGCACCGCCAACCAGGCAACCCACAGCGCTGGACCCTGCAGGCCAAGAACCTGCAGCGTGGCGAACAGCTGACCTTCGATACCCCCTTCGTGTTTCTCGGGGCTGGCGGCGTCGCCCTGCACCTGCTGCAAAAGTCGGGGATCCCCGAGGCGCGCGGCTATGGCGGCTTCCCGGTCAGCGGCCAGTGGTTGATCTGCCAGAATCCAGCGCTCATCCAGCAGCACAACGCCAAGGTCTACAGCCTGGCACCGGTCGGCGCACCACCGATGTCAGTTCCCCATCTGGATACCCGCATCATAGACGGCAAATCCTGCCTGCTGTTCGGCCCCTACGCCGGTTTCACCACCCGTTTCCTGAAACATGGCTCGCGGCGGGATCTGGTCAAATCGGTCCGACCGCACAACCTCAAGAGCCTGCTCGGCGCCGGCCGTCACAATCTGGATCTGACCACCTATCTGGTCAAGGAGGCGCTGCAGAGCCAACGCCAGCGCCTGCAGATGCTGGAGACCTTCCTGCCCCAGGTGCGAGACGAGGATTGGCAGCTCTCCCACGCCGGCAAACGGGTGCAGATCATCAAGCGCTGTGACAAACGGTGGGGCAAACTCGAATTCGGCACCGAGATCGTCGCGGCCGCCGATGGCTCTCTGGCCGCCCTGCTCGGCGCCTCGCCGGGAGCCTCGGTCAGCGTGCAGACCATGCTGGAGGTGGTGGAGCGCTGCTTCCCGCAGCGGTTCGGCTCGGCGGCCTGGCAGGAGCGGCTGCATGCCATGATCCCAGCCTTCGGTCTCTCGCCTGCTGACGATGCCCCGCGGCTGGCGCAGATCCGCGAACAGAGCCAAGCCACCCTAAAGCTGAGTTCGGACCAGAAATAGCCCCAGAATACCGTAATGCCGCTCAGATAAGGCAGGGAGTGTTCCATTGAGTCAACCGTTGGCGCCCCCACGGATGGGTTTACGGCGAGTTGACGAAAGGGAATGTCCCTGCCTTTTCCTGAAGTGATCCGCATTCCGCGATACCGGGGCGTTAGCTCAGAGTCGACGCTCAACCACCAATCGCGTAGCAGCGCTTGAGCTCGGTGAAGTCATAGAAAAAGCTGCCAGCGGCAACGGGTTCACACCCAGCCTTGAAGGCTACTTCCTTCTCGTTGTAAAGCATCTTCACCAGCACCTGCTGATCGGCGTTCTGATAGACATCCCACTGGATGTTGGCGGCATAGGGCGAGACCCAACCGCCGCGCCACTCGTTATTCTCCTGCGTCATCAGGGTACCCACTTCGGCACCCTGACGGCTGCCTTCAAGCTTCATCAGCGCCACCAGCGGAATAATGGTCTCGGCATGGGCGAAACGCAGTTTGGCGACATGGGCCTTCTGCCCCTCCACCACCTGGGTCTGCACCTCATCGAACATTCCATCCAGCAGCGACTGGGCTATGTCATAGGTGACCGTGCTGTTGGCAAAACTCGGCCCCTTGTCGTAGAAGTCCTCGGCATCGGAGAGGTAGGAGAACCAGGCCGACTCTTCCGGCGTCAGGTACTGCTCCAGATCCCAGGCCTCATCGCCCTGCGCCTCGGCTTCCCGCACCATGCCGGGGCCAATGATGAACAGGTTGTAGAGCATCAGGGCCGCATCCACTTCATCATGGACATAGGTCTTGCCACCGTCTTCCGGATTGACGGCGACAAACTCGACGCCATTGGCCAGATAGTCGACGAATGCCTTGGAGTAGATCCGCTCCAGCATCTGCCGCGCCATCACCTTGGTCTTCGGCAGCGCCTTCAGTGCCTCTTGGGCAGCCGTCAGCTCGGGAGCGGCGGCGATGCCGTTATCCTCATCGCCGATAAAGGTCTGGTAGGCCTGATAGGCGGCCAGATACTTGGTGTCGGCAGGCTCGGTCTTGTGGAAGTAGAGCTCGTTTTTGTTGGCCAGCTTCTTATCGATCTTCGAGGCATCGGTCTGCGCCACATAGCAGTCGGTGCTATCGGCAACATAATCAACCTTGTTCTTCAGGCTCTGCATGAAGTAGAAGGCACTCTCGTTGGCGCGATCCTTACCCGAGGTCTCGACCTTGATGCAGTGGGGGCTGCTATCTTCCAGCAGGCTCGGCAGCCGATCGGCCAGACGGGTCGCCAGCTGGGCGTGCTCCTCCTTGCCGATGACGGTCAGCAGGCCGTAGCCGAGCTGCTCGTTGGCCGCCGTCACCAGATCCACCTTGTGGCCGAGGGTCTGGCCGAGTGGGGTCAGGGCGCCCTGACTGGCGGCCTCTTCCCATACTAGCTTGGTCAGCACGTCATACTTGGGGCTGGAGAGTGAGCGCGAACCGTGGCGCGCCACCAGCTCGGTGAATACCGGGGTGAATCCCGCCAGCGCAGCCTGATAGGTGGCGGCATCCTGCTTGGGGGCATAGACCGCCTTGGTGCTGTACTGGTATTCGGTGATGGTCGGGGTAGTGGTCGTGGTCTGACTGTCAGAGTTGCAACCAGCCACCAGGCCTAACGCCACGGCGGCGCACACATACGAATAACGAAACATATCCATCCTTGAAGCCATCGACAAAAGAAGGCTGCACCATAGCGGCAATAGATGACAGTTCAGTGTCGGTCAGATGACACAACCGCATCACCACAGCCGCTCACGCATGCGGTTCGGCGCGGATCTGCGCCAGCAGCCAGTCGATGAAGGCCCGCACCCGCGGCAACTCGCCGAACTCCTTGCGCGTCACCACGTGGTAGCCGAGCCCCTGGTGATGGGTGGTGTCGAAGGGGAAGACCAGCTCGCCGCGGGCCACCAGATCCCGCGCCAGCTGATAACGGCCCATGGCCACGCCGAGGCCCGAGCAGGCGCCGATGATGGCGGCATCGTAGTGGGTGAAGCTGTAGTGGTGACGACAGCACCCCTCATCGACTCCCGCCGCCGCCAGCCAGCCGCGCCACTCGCTGCGCGGATCGCTCTGGGGGATCGACTCCACATCGTGCAACAGCAGGCACTCCGCCAGCCGCTCCGGCGCCTCCAGCAACCCCATCCGCTCGGCATAGGCCGGACTGCAGACCGGCATCAG
Organism: Aeromonadaceae bacterium; assembly: GCA_041905215.1. Classification (GTDB taxonomy): domain Bacteria; phylum Pseudomonadota; class Gammaproteobacteria; order Enterobacterales; family Aeromonadaceae; genus Pseudaeromonas. Next base: position 2,737 of record JAYRLO010000030.1, on the reverse strand, counting down.
CACCTCATCCAGCAGTAGACGGCTATCGAGCCCCGGATAGTGGCCATCGCCGTAATCGATCCAGAGATCGGCCGGGTGCAGGGCGAAATCCACCCGACTGCCCTTGGATCTCAGATGCAGGCTGAGCTCAGGATGGCGCTCATAGAACCCCTTGAGCCGGGGCACCAGCCAGTGCTGGGCAAAGGTCGGCGTGCTGCCGATCTCTAGGCTGCCGCGCAGCGCCTGGTGGCGGATGTCCTCGATCTCGTGACAGACCGAGCCGAAGTGGCGGCTGACCTGGCGGTAGAGCCGCTCCCCCTCCGCCGTCAGGGCGATGCGCCGGGTCTGGCGCACGAACAACTGGAAACCCAGCTCCTGCTCCAGCTTGCGGATGCGGTGCGACAGGGCGCTCTGGGTCAGGTGCAACGCCTCGGCCGCCTCCTTGAAGCTCAGGCAACCGGCGATCTGGGCGAAGATATGCAGACTGGTGAAGCTGGAAAATGACATGGCCGCCTCATGAGTGAATTTTTCTCAATCATGGTCCACCAAAGCTCATTTGTTAAGGGCGGTTCAGCGACTCATGCTGAGAACACGGAAAACAAATTCACTCATCCGCAGGAGTCTCCTCATGAAACGCTATCACCTGACCATCGCCGGCGGCGGTGCCACCTACACACCCGGCATCGTCAACGCCATCCTCAACGCCCGCGATGTGCTGCCGCTGCGCAAGCTGGTGTTGCTCGACACCGACGCTGAGCGCGTCGCCACCATGGGCGGCTTCATCCGCCTGCTGCTGGCCGAGAAGGCCCCCGAGGTCGAGCTGGTGGTGACCACCGATCGCCGTGAAGCCTTCACCGGCATGGAGTTCCTGTTCGCCCAGATCCGTACCGGCGGGCTGAAAATGCGCGTGCAGGATGAGCAGATCCCGCTGCGCCACGGCGTGGTCGGTCAGGAGACCTGCGGCCCCGGCGGCTTCGCCTTCGCGCTACGCTCAATCCCCGACATGCTGGCCATCGGCGAGGATGTGCGCCGCTACGCGCCGGAGGCCTGGATCCTCAACTACTCCAACCCGGCCGCCATCCTGGCCGATGCTTGGCACAAGCGTTTCCCGGAGCTCAAGAGTCTGTTCATCTGCGACATGCCGATCGTCATCGAGCTGCTGGTCGCCGCCACGCTCGGCTATCGTCACGCCGATCTGGCCTTCGAGTATGTCGGCCTCAACCACTTCGGCTGGTGGCGCCATATCTGGAACCCGCAGGGGGAAGATCTGCTGCCCAAGCTGCGCGACCACCTGCTCTCCGAACGGCCGCTGACGCTATTCGAGGATGAGCACGTCAACGCTGACTGGATCCCGACCTTCGAGCGGCTGCGCAAGAGCATGCGCCTGTTCCCCGAGTTCTTATCCAACACCTACCTGCAGTACTACTACTTCGGCGAGGAGATGGTGGCCCACGAAGATCCCCACTACACCCGCGCCAACCGGGTGATCGATACCCGCGAGCAGGCGGTGTTTGCCGAGTGTCGCCGCTGCATCGCCATCGGCAGTGCCACCGACAGCTTCCTCTGTGCCGGGGTGCACGGCGACTTCATCGTCGACCATGCCCGCGCCATCCTCACCAACCAGCCATTCCGCACCACGGTCAATGTGCCGAACCACGGCCTGGTGGCTGGGTTGCCGAGCGACGCCATCGTCGAGGTACATGGTCAGGTGACGGCCCACGGCATCGAGGCCTTCGGTGTCGGCGAACTGCCCCACTTCCAGCGCGCGTTGATGGTGCAGCAGAATGCCTATGAGCAACTCACCGTCGAGGCGGCGCTGGAGGGCTCCTACACCAAGGCACTGCAGGCGCTGACCCTCAACCGCACCGTGCCGTCGGCCGATGTCGCCAAGCGACTGCTCGACGATCTGCAAGCGGCCAACCGCGGCTACTGGCCGGAGCTGCGCTAACGAAGAGCGCCACACCCTGCCCACCCGGTACGGCCGTCCTCTTGGGGGCGGCCATATCGGCTGCTAGTATGGCTACCGTTACTCAACCTCACGGAGCCACCATGTCCCACACCGAAACCTTCCGCCGCTATCTGCACCTCTACGAATCCCGGGATCTGAATGCCATCGCCGAGCTGTTTGCCGAGTCGATCCAGCTGCGCGACTGGAATCTGTCGGTACAGGGCAAGGCCGCCGCGCTGGCCGAGACCCGCCACAACTTCGAGAGCGTCGAGAGTCTGCAGATTGAGGTGTTGAGCCTGTTTGAATCGGCCGATGGCGTCGCCGGCGAGCTGCGCATCCTGATCAACGGCCGCGATGAACTCTATGTGGTCGACGTGCTGCGTTTCGATGCCGACGGCCGCATCAACCAGATCCACGCCTACGTCGGCCGCGGCGACTGAGCTGCACCCCCAATACTCAGCGGTAGAACAGGCTCGGTGCCACGCCGAGCTCGCGTTTGAACATGGCGCTGAAGGCGCTGGGGCTGGCATAGCCCAGCGCCAGCGCCACCTCCAGCACCGACTCGCCGCGCGCCAGATGCTCGCAGGCCAGCAGCAACCGGCACTGCCGTCGCCACTGCCCCACCGTCAGCCCGGTCTCGCGCACGAAGCGCCGCTGCAGGGTACGCACATCCATCGCCAACTCGTGGGCCCACTCGGCCAGCGGTCGCGCCTCGTCCGACTGCTCGCGCAGCGCCCGGCACAACCGCTGCAGCGACGGTGAGTTCGGCTCCGGCACCGAGAGCGGCAGACTCGGCATCCGCTGGATCTC
>JAYRLO010000029.1:0-16595 GCA_041905215.1 Aeromonadaceae bacterium | reverse complement strand
CTGATTGACCCTATGCAGTTGGAACCTCTGATGCGCTGGCTTCGCGCAAAGCAGTTCAAATGGATTGTATCCCCGCTTGGGGTGCTCCCGGTGATCCGCGCCCTCCTCAACATTCATCAGTTCGACCCGTATCTTGCCGAACACTACTTTCGCCAGTTCTACCCCATCTACCAGCGTCTGGATGAGGGCGATCTTACCCGGTTAGCCCTGCGACAAACCGCCCGTGTCGATAGCGTCGATTCAGAGATCACTTCCAGTGCCGCCTCAGACTATTTGAAAATAGAGCGCAAACTCTATCGCCAATATGCTGATGACGAGTCGTTGCACCCATAACGACACGAACGTCTTCCCCACCGCGAGCCAAGCTCTGGTCAGACCACACTCGATTAATAATCCATAAATTTGTGATCGAAATTCCATTTCGACAAGTACTTGGCATCCAGTTGGGACTGTTTCATAATATGACCCGCATCACAATCCCGGCCAGAACCGGGTCATCCATTTAGGAGACTAATAATGAAATTGACAGTGGCATCCTCTCTGATTGCTAGCATCATCGCCGGTCTGGCCATGACTTCTGTGGCCCAAGCAAACGACGCCGAAGGCGCCTTTGTTGGTGCTGGTGCAGGTTGGAGCCGTGCACAAAACCTGACTGATCTGTCCAACTCCGGTGTTGAGCGCGACGCTTTCTCTTCCCGTCTGATGGCTGGTTACACCCTGAACGAAAACCTGGGCTTCGAAGCCGGTTACGACTGGTTGGGTCATGCCAAGGTTGATGGCCAAACCTGGCGCACCGATGGCTGGACGGCATCCGTGCTGCCTCGCCTGCCGTTGACCCAACAGGTTTCTCTGCTGGGTGAATTCGGTGTTATGCGTGACTTCACCACCAACGACGCCGCCAACACCAAGTCTCACGGTTACTCCCCAATCTATGGTCTGGGTGTTGCCTACCGCGTCAGCGATGCCATGGATCTGCAAGCCCGCTATCGTCTGATCGACGATGCAGGCCGTAGCGAGACTGGCAACTCTGACATCCATGACTTCGGTCTGGAAGTTGTGTACTACCCGACTCGTAGCAGCACCCCGGCCCCGGTTGTTGCCGCTCCAGTTGCTGAACCGACCCCAGCTCCGGCCCCGCAAGAAGTCGTTGAAACCAAGCGTTTCACGCTGACTTCCGATGTTCTGTTTGACTTCGGTAAGGCGACTCTGAAGCCGGAAGGTCAAGCGGCTCTGACCAAGCTGTACAACGAGATCACCCATCTGGAAATGAAGGACAATCAGACTGTTGTCTATGGTTACACCGACCATATCGGCTCTGATGCTTCCAACCAGGCTCTGTCTCAACGTCGTGCCCAGACCGTTGCCTCTTACCTGACCGCCAAGGGTATTGCTGCCAGCAAGATCTCTGCCGTCGGTCGTGGTGAAGCCAATCCGGTGACTGGTACTTCTTGCAAGACCATCAAGAACCGCAAGAACCTGATCCTGTGCCTGGCTCCGGACCGTCGCGTCGAAATCGAAGTCAAGGGTATCAAGGAAATCGTCGTTACCAAGTAATCGGGTAAACGCCGGATCCGAAGGCCGTCCATCTGTTGATGGGCGGCTTTTTTATTCGCGATTGTCACCCCCTCTTCCGCTCATGTACCATCTGGGCTCCCCCGCAATACCTAGATAGGAGGTTTTTCAATGGCAGATAGACAGCCCATTCAGCATCAAGACCTGTTGACCATGGCCAATCAGATGATTCGTGAACACGATGATTTTATTCACGGCATGCACGCCGATCAGGTTGAGCAAAAAGGCGGGATCCTGGTTTTCAAGGGCGAGTTCTTTTTGGATGAGCAGGGACTTCCTACCGCCAAGACCATGGCAGTTTTCAATATGTTTAAATACTTGGCGCAGACTCTTTCTGGCCAGTACCGACTTGTTGATTGACGTTGACCCACATCAACGACCAGATATAAAAACGGGCCAGAGTTCTGGCCCGTTTTTCATCGTAAAAGTAATCTTTGCACTCAGGCTGCAGGTTGTTCCTGCGCCTGCCACTCATCATCTCGACCGAAATAAGCTCGAGTCTCGCTGGCGATAACATGACGCAGCCCGATCAAACCGATCAAATTGGGGATTGCCATCAAACCATTCACGATATCGGCCAGCAACCAGATCAGATCCAGGTGCAGCAAGGCACCGACCGCCACCAGCAGCACGAACAGGCAGCGGTAGGGTTTGATGGCCTTCACACCCAGCAGATACTCGGTACAGCGTTCGCCGTAGTAGTTCCAGCCAATGATGGTGGTGAAGGCAAAGAACAGCAGACCGATATTGACCAGATAAAGACCGATCTGACTGGCCAACCCCTGGGTGAATGCCAGGTTGGTCATGGCCGCACCTGCTGTTTCGCCCTGCCAAACCCCGGTCACGACCAGGGTTAATCCAGTCATGGTGCAAATGATGATGGTGTCGAAGAAGGTTCCGGTCATACAGACCAATCCCTGCTCCACGCATGAATCGGTTTTGGCTGCCGCGGCGGCAATGGGCGCCGAGCCAAGACCAGACTCATTGGAAAAGACACCGCGCGCCACCCCAGCTTGCAAAGCCAACATGATGGTCGCGCCAGCAAAACCACCAGTCGCCGCCGTCGAGCTAAATGCCGATGACAACACAGTAGTGATAGCCGCTGGAACCAGCTCGGCATTGATTCCTAACACAGCGACACAGGCGATGATGTAAAAAATGGCCATAAAGGGCACCACGGCGATGGAAACCCGGGAGATGGAACGAATACCGCCGAGAGTAATCAGGGCAACCAGCACAGCCAGCACCAAACCGGTGATCCACTTGGGCACACTGAGAGTCAGCATGGCCGCGTCGGCAATGGCATTGACCTGCGGGAAGGTACCGATACCGAACAGGGCGACCGCGATGCCAAACAGCGCAAAGGCGCTCGCCAGCCACTTGCTGCCCAGACCCCGCTCCAGATAGTACATGGGACCACCCGACATCTGGCCGTTGGCATCCTTCACCCGGTATTTGACCGCCAGCAGTCCTTCAGCATACTTGGTTGCCATCCCCAAAAAGGCCGCCATCCACATCCAGAAGAGCGCGCCCGGCCCCCCCAGCTTGATGGCGGTCGCAACGCCGACAATATTACCGGTGCCGATCGTAGCCGATAACGCGGTACACAGAGCCGCAAAGCTGGAGACGTCACCGGCTTTGTCATCGTGTTTGGGGGGGAAGAAGACGAGCTTGAGAGCCAGCGGCAAACGAATCACCTGCAACAAACCAAGACGGAAGGTCAGGTAAAGGCCGGTGCCCATCAGCAACACCAACAGGGGCGGGCCCCAGATCAGATTATCAAGGGTGGTTAACCAGTGCGTTAACATGTTTGTGGATTCCTCCTGAGTCGAATAACTAATCGATCGGAGGAGATAAGAAGTGCAGTCGTCAACAAGCCAGAATCCAAGCAAACAACCATAGGTACCAAAGGCACCGTCAGCTATTCAGGCTCGGATCGGGTCGGTTATCTGCAGTTGTGTATGACAACATGGCGGATAGATCAACGGCTAGCACTCCATCCCCTCTGTCCTTTTGCCTGAGAGTTTCAACCCAATTGCATGGGTTTTGCTCCTTCGGCGCCCGATTTAACGGGTCTCTCCAGAGGCTCGTCCAGTAGCAGTCCTTACCAAATGGTGGCGCCTGAAAGATTTACTTCTTCGGCGGACGGGGAACCGTCACTCTCCTGCTACCTTCATCCGAACTTTGGATAGGTGGAAGCAGCATCATAACGAAAAAAATACGCAATGAATCACATTTAGTTGAAAAAAACGGGTACCAAGTGCTCAGCAGCACAAATATCAACCAAATGAAATAAAGCCAGTCAAAGCCACCAAATACTCTGAGCCGGGGCGAACGATAAGATCCAAACGAAAGAGGCAAATACCGCACATCATTGGCGTGTTTGTGCCTTGCCTCCCCTAGCGACAGATGACAGAATTCCAGCCACCGTAAACCGCTGTAGTAATCTGATATGAGCCTGGTTATATACGGTATCCGTAACTGCGATACCATCAAGAAGACCATGAAATGGCTGGACTCTCGAGCCATCGACTACCGATTTCACGATTATCGTAAGGATGGTCTCTCCATGGAACTGCTGCAGCAGTTCATCACCGCCCTTGGCTGGCAGGCTTTGATCAACACGCGTGGCACCACCTACCGCGGGCTCAGTGCTGAAGTCAAACAAGGATTGGATGAACAATCTGCACTACGGCTGATGCTCGAACAACCCGCACTCATCAAGAGGCCGCTCATTGCAACCCAGCAGGGTTATCTGCTCGGCTTCGATGAAGCGCAATTTCAAGCCTTACTGGGCTAGCCCAACCACCAAGACTGCAAGGAAGCACCATGTCTGACTCTCCTGTTCTAGCCTTGGCGCGTGATCTGATCGCTCGCCCCTCGATTACCCCCGAAGATGTCGGTTGCCAACAGATGATGGCGGAGTATCTGGCCCGCTTGGGTTTTGTCATTGAGCCCATGGTGTTTCACGATACAACAAACCTCTGGGCTCGCCGTGGCAGCGAAGGCCCTCTGTTCTGCTTTGCCGGTCATACCGATGTCGTTCCTCCTGGCCCGCTGGAAAAGTGGGACTCGCCACCGTTTGAACCGACCATCCGCGATGGTTTGCTCTACGGTCGCGGCGCCGCCGATATGAAAGGCTCCATTGCCGCGATGCTGGTCGCCGTCGAGCGTTTTATCACCCAACATCCGGATCATTCAGGCTCCATCGCCTTCCTCATCACCAGCGATGAAGAGGGCCCCTTTATCAACGGCACCCCGAAGGTCGTCGAAGCCCTCGAGGCGCGTCATGAGAAGATCACCTGGTGCCTCGTCGGCGAGCCCTCATCCACCGAACGACTCGGCGATGTGGTCAAAAATGGTCGGCGCGGCTCCATTACCGGTGATCTGAAGGTCTTGGGTATCCAGGGCCACGTCGCCTACCCGCATCTAGGCCGCAATCCAATTCACCAGGCCGCCCCTGCGTTAGCCGAGTTGGCCAGCACGGTCTGGGATCACGGCAATGAGTTTTTCCCGCCCACCAGTTTCCAAATCCCGAATATTTCGGGAGGCACCGGTGCCTCGAACGTCATCCCGGGCGAGCTGCAGGTGCAGTTTAACTTCCGTTTCAGCACCGAAGTGACCGATGAACAGATCAAGACGCGGGTTTGCGACATCCTCGATCGCCACGGCCTGGACTACGAACTGACCTGGACCCTGAGTGGTCACCCCTTCCTGACCCCATCGGGAGACTTGGTTGAAGCAACCGTCGCCGCCATCGAGGAGATCCAGGGCATCACGCCCGAGTTATCAACCTCAGGGGGCACCTCCGACGGTCGATTCATCGCCCGCACAGGTGCCCAGGTAATTGAATTGGGCCCGCTCAATGCCACGATCCATAAGGTGAATGAGTGCGTCAGCGTCGCCGACCTCGACACGCTGGCCGAGATCTACCAAGTCATGTTGCGCCGGTTACTCGCCTGATGAAAACCACAGTGCTGCGCGCCGAACACGCCTTGGGGCTGGACGAGAGCCATCTCGTCCAACTCCCTGACTCGCCACATCGGTTACTGCCAACCACGGCACAGGCCTTCTGCCTGATGCAACAGGCGGCGCACGCGGATGGGCTCGACTTAGCCCTGGCCTCCAGCTATCGCAACTTTGCCCGGCAACAGCTCATCTGGGATGACAAGTTTAACGGGCGACGTCCGGTGCTCGATGGCCAGAGCCAACCATTGGACATCCACGATTGGGATGATCATGCCCGGATCCTGGCCATATTGCGCTGGAGCGCTCTTCCGGGAACCAGCCGTCATCACTGGGGCTCGGATATGGATATCTATGCGCCATCTCTGTTGCCCGAGGGGGCATCGCTTCGTCTGGAGCCCTGGGAGTATGAAGCCGGTGGGTATTTTGCCAAGCTCAGCAGCTGGTTGACACTGAACATGGGCCGCTTCGGCTTCTATCGACCCTTTGCCGACGATTGTGGTGGTGTAGCCATCGAACCGTGGCACCTAAGCCATAGAGCTGACAGCATCCGGATGGCCGCCTTGCTGAACCAAGAGGTCTTGTCCTGGGCCTTGGGTCATTCCACGCTAGCCGGTAAAGCCTGTATACTCGAGCAACTTCCGGCGCTATGGCAGCAGTTCATTGCCCCGACTCTTCCTCATGGAGCTGCACTATGAATCTCTGGCTCTGGATTGGCATTCCGATGCTGTTTTTGCTCGGCGTGATTGTCAATGCCATCAAGGACATGAAACGGCTGGAAAAACAGGTACCGAAGTTTCTCGACAAGGTCCGCCCCGTCAATGATGACGAGGAGGATGAGTGGCCGCATCGCGATCTAAAGCCTTCAAAGAATACTGACGACCCGACGCCACCGACCGCACCATGAGTCGCACGCAGTCGGTAGCGCGCCATACCTGGTGAGAAGGTAACCTCCAACGCCATGCCAACCTAGTGATCCACGCGCGGAAACGGCTGTTTTTCCGACAAGAGAGCGCGACTCTGCTATCATCTGCGCCACGCCTGCCACACTTGCCTGTGCGGCAGCCCATTCCCATCGATATGAGTTTTTTTGTGAATAATGATTTTTCCAGCTTGGCGTTACCTGCCGAGCAACTAAGTAATCTGGCCGATCTGGGCTATGCGAGCATGACCCCGATCCAGGCCAAAGCCTTGCCGCTGATCCTGCAAGGTAAAGATGTATTGGCCAAGGCCAAAACCGGCAGTGGCAAGACCGCGGCCTTCGGTATCGGTCTGCTCTCTCGCCTCGAGGTGATGCAGTATCGCACCCAGGCACTGGTGCTGTGCCCAACCCGAGAGCTGGCCGATCAGGTCGGCAAAGAGTTACGCCGTCTGGCGCGCGCAACACCGAACATCAAGATCCTCACCCTGTGTGGTGGCGTTCCCATGGGACCACAACTGGACTCACTGACCCATGCCCCGCACATAGTCGTCGGTACGCCGGGTCGAATTCAGGATCACCTGCATCGTCGCAGCCTGAGTCTGGAGCACCTGCAAGTTTTGGTGTTGGACGAAGCCGATCGCATGCTGGACATGGGATTTGCCGATGTGATGGTTGATGTGATCCGCCAGACCCCCAAGCGACGCCAGACCCTGCTCTTCTCCGCCACCTATCCCGATGAGATAGCCCGGATCAGTGCCCAGGTGCAAAAAGACCCGATCGAAGTCAGCGTTGAGGCGACCCACGATAGCCGTCATATTGATCAGAGTTTCTTTGAAGTCGAGCGTGGCGCCCGTGCCTCAGCCCTGCTGAAAATCCTGGCGCACTTTCAACCAGACTCCTGTGTGGTGTTCTGCAACACCAAACGGGAGTGCCAATCGGTACATGATACTCTGCGCGCACGGGACATATCGGTGCTGGCTCTGCATGGCGATCTGGAGCAGCGCGAACGCGATCAGGTGCTGGTGCGTTTTTCCAATCGCAGTTGCCGCGTACTGGTCGCCACCGATGTAGCCGCTCGCGGTCTGGATATCAAGGATCTCGCCGCCGTCATCAACTACGAGATGGCCCAGGATCCGGAAATTCATATCCATCGCATTGGCCGTACTGGCCGAGCTGGACAAAGCGGCCTGGCATTGAGCCTGTGCACCCCGCAAGAGATGCAGCGCGCACTGGCGTTGGAGGATTATCTCGGTGGGCGTCTGAGCTGGATCAACCTCGGTGCGCTCAAGAGCAACAACCAGGAGCCGCTACAACCCGAGATGGCAACGCTGTGCATTGATGGCGGCAAGAAAGCCAAGATCCGCCCCGGAGATATTCTCGGCGCCCTGACCGGTGACGCCGGTCTGGCGGGAGCCGATGTCGGCAAGATTGATCTCTTCGATACCCATGCCTATGTGGCAGTACGCCACAGCTGCGCCAATAAAGCGCTCAAACGGCTACAGCAGGGCAAGCTCAAGGGTAAGAGCTGCAAGGTTCGCCTGATCGGCTAACGGTCTGTTCAAGCAAAAAAAGTGGCGCCTAATGGCGCCGCTTTTATTTGAGGCTCGCAAGTCTCCATCCAGGCAAACGCTTGCCTGTGGTGTCAAAAAAACTCAGTCGAGTTTCACGCCCAGACGATGTGCGACTTCTTCATAGGCCTCGATGACACCACCCAGCCCTTGGCGGAAACGGTCTTTATCCAGCTTCTGACGGGTAACCTTGTCCCACAAACGGCAGCCATCCGGAGAGAACTCGTCACCCAGCACGATCTGGCCTTCGAACACGCCAAACTCCAGCTTGTAATCGACCAGGATCAGACCGGCATCATCAAACATCTTCTTCAGAACATCGTTGACCTTGAAGGTCAGCTCTTTCATGCGTGCAACCTGTTCATCGGTTGCCCAGCCAAATGAGCGAATGTGATATTCGTTGACCATGGGATCGTGCAGCGGGTCGTTCTTCAAGAAGAACTCGAAGGTTGGCGGATTCAGTGTCAGACCCTCTTCCACACCCAGACGACGGCAGATAGAGCCAGCGGCGACGTTACGTACGACACACTCAATTGGCACCATATCCAGCTTCTTGACCAGGACTTCGTTATCGGAGAGCAGGCGATCCATCTGGGTCGGAACACCCGCTTCTTCGAGCTTGGTCATGATGAAATGGTTGAACTTGTTGTTCACCATGCCTTTGCGATCCAGTTGTTCAATCCGCTGGCCATCAAAAGCAGAGGTATCGTTGCGGAACAGCAGAACGAGACGGCTGGGATCGTCGGTGGTATAGACGGATTTGGCCTTGCCACGATACAGTTCGGCTTTCTTTTCCATGTGTTACTGACTCCAGTAAGTTGGGGGTAGATAACACAAAGGGGCACAACTGCCCCCCTGTGATTATTTCGTACTCACACCAGCCTGTTCACGGCCAAAGGCCTTGGACAGACCGAGATACATCTTGCTGACCACAGAGGCCGGAACCGGCTTCTTGTCCTCATCGAACAAGGTGATGGAGGTCTTGCCCTTGTATTCACCCAGTTGTAGGTGGTAGGTGCCAGAGTCCAGGCCAAACGGCTCCAGGTCATGCTCCTTCCAGAAATCTGCATTCGGCTCGTCATAATCGACAATGATCAGCCCCTTGGATTCGGGTTTGCTGGTGATTTCAAAATTCAGCTTGGGCAGCAAGGTGATCAGACGCTGCCAGGTCGTGGCAAACGGAGCATCCACCAGCCAGGCCGTCAGACCATTATCATCGACACCCAAGGTCATTGCCGCTCGTGCCGTGGTTGGCCGAATCTCACCAGCGCGCAGTTGACGATCGTAGTCTGCGACAACTTGGTTCAGCATGTAACCCGCATAGCGACGCTGATCAAATTGAGTCAGTGGCGAGTCATCCCGATCACCCTCACGAAATGCCTCATGAGCCAACAACTGAGACGTCAGGCCAGTCCGGTGACGCACGGCATCGCTGGTGATGGTAAACCGATAGCGCTGATGCACCTGCAGCTTTTCCGCCTCTTCAGCCGCTGGAGTCCATGGCTCCAGTCGCTCGTCTGCGTAGAACCAGTCGGTGTCGACAGTTCGCGCCTGAATGTTCAGGTCGCTGATGGCAATCCCCCGGCGTTCCAGGAAACCCAGCAGTTGGCGCCAGATGTCATTATCAACACGTTGATTGACACTACGCGCGGTGAACCAGAGAACCACATTATCGCCCTGCGCCTCGACACGACTGCCAGGAACCAGAGTTAACAGCTGGATGGGTGCCCGGACATCAATATCACCACCAATCGGTGCAGATTGTGCAGCGCTCGACAACGCAGGCACCTTGAAGTCATTGGAAAACTGCGGAGTTTGCAAGCCGGCTGGGACCGTAAATGGTCGAGTCACCAACTTGGAATCCTGGTAATCGAAGTCATGATTGGCTTGCTTGCGATCGAGTTCAGAACTACAACCAGCCAACAGGCCTATACCGAAAAGGCCACAGACCAGAACAACTGACTTCCCACTCTTGTTTTGTTTATGCACGCTGGATCAACTCCGCTCGGTTCAATGCCTGCTCCATTCCTTGTTGTGCCGCTTGGCTCAACAGGGTCAACGGCAAGCGTAAACCAGATTTGGCAATCAACCCCAGTCGAGCACAGGCCCACTTGACCGGGATGGGATTGGATTCAATAAACAGTGTCTGGTGCACGGGCATCAGGCGTTCATTCAACGCCATTGCCGTTTCCCTGTCACCCTGTAAAGCGGCGGTGCACATCTGGCTCATGGCCGATGCCGCAATGTTTGATGTCACCGAGATGACACCATCACCACCACGCAACATAAATTCACACCCGGATGCATCATCGCCACTATAGAGGGCAAAGTCGGCACCACAAAGGTCTCGCAATGGTTCGAGACGAGTCAAGTCACCCGTGGCCTCCTTGAGGCCACAAATGCCAAACTGGTGAGCCAGGCGACCAACCGTCTCCGGTTTGAGATCACAGCCGGTACGACCCGGAACATTATAAAGGATTTGCGGCAGACCACTAGCCTCACCCACGGCCGCATAGTGACGATAGAGCCCTTCTTGAGTCGGCTTGTTGTAATAGGGTGTCACAGAAAGGCCACAGCTAATACCTAAGGCCTTGACCTGACGCGCCAACTCGATGGCATGACGGGTACTGTTAGAGCCACAACCGGCGAGCACCGGGATGCGACCATCAGCAAACTCCAGAGTCTTGGTGACAACCTGCAGATGTTCCTTTAAATCCAGCGTTGCCGATTCACCGGTTGTTCCCATCGCCACTATGCCAGCAGTTCCGGCGGCGATGTGATATTCAACCAGCTGGCCTAGCGAGACAAAATCAAGATCCCCATGCTCATCCATGGGGGTAACAAGGGCAACGAGACTACCACGTAACATCAATCGAGACTCCGGATTTTCAAGGCCGTTATGGTAAGTCTGTACCCCGGCAAATACAAGGGAATGGAGTAGACCTTCGAGGCAGCTGTGTTACCATCAAAATCGTGTACTGAGCAGGAATATTGCCATGATTCATCATCTTGTCGTCACCGCGATCGGTACCGATCGCGCAGGCATCGTCAATCAAGTTATCCGCCATGTCAGCGAATGTGGCTGCAATATTGTCGATAGTCGGTTGGCAATTCTCGGCAACGAATTCACCTTCATCATGCTGCTCTCGGGGGACTGGAACGCCATTACCCAGGTGGAAAACTCACTGCCGCGCAGGAGTCATGAGTTGGAGCTGATCACCATGATGAAACGGACGGCTCCGCACACCGTCACCCACTATCCGTTGCAGGCCGAGGCCGAAATCGTGATCCGCGACGGTGCGGGGATCGTCAGTCGATGCACTCAGTTCTTCTGCGATCAGGGGTGGAATATTCACGCCTTGCAGTCCGAAACTATTCCGCAGCAACCCTATGATCTATTGCGTGCCAACTTCCAACTCGGCTTGGCCGATGCCCCTCAGCAAGCAGAACAGAGTTATGGCACCTTTTGCCAACAACTCGGGGCCGAGCGTTTTCAATTTTTCATCACTCGAAAAATGTGAGGAGTTCTCATGACCCGTTTAATTGCAGGCCAACAAGCCCCGGATTTCACCCTTCCCGACCAGGATGGTCAGCCAGTCTCCCTGGCTCAGTTTCGCGGCAAAAAGGTACTGGTCTATTTCTATCCTCGTGCCAGCACGCCAGGTTGCACCACACAAGCCTGTGGTCTACGAGATACTCAGGCAGAACTGGCGCAGCTGAATACCCAGGTGTTGGGCATCAGCCCGGATCCCAGCAGCCGGCTGAAAAACTTCCAACAGAAGCAGCGCCTGAATTTCACCCTGCTCGGTGACGAGGATCATGCCGTTGCGGAGGCTTTTGGCGTCTGGGGATCGAAAAAGTTCATGGGTAAAATTTTTGATGGGATCCATCGCATCAGCTTCCTGATCGATGAGCAGGGTGTCATCGAGCATGTGTTTGATGACTTCAAGACCAGCAACCATCACCAAGTTGTCGTGGACTATCTCCAACAGCACAAATCAGCTTAAAAAACAGGGGAGCCGAGGCTCCCCTTGTCATTACTTCAACTCTGCAGCTACACCACAAAGAATTTGGCATTAACCCAGGCAATGGTGAAATACCCCGCCAGCAGCGCCGACAAGGCCAGAATCAACGGTCGCATCGTCGGCTTGTTACGCACGAATAGCGCCATCACCAGCATGGTCGGATAGAGACCAAACAGATAACGGGGAAATGCATTGGTGCTGGTAACAATAGGTACCATGGTGCAGATCAGCATGAACAGAGCTTCGGCATAACGACGCTGATACAACAGGTAACCATTCATCGCCCATCCGAGCAGGATCACCACCGACAGGTAATATTTACGCCCCCCAGTCTCGAAGCCCTCCAGCCAGTAGTGGAACGGATTATCAAAAATCCGCCCCCAGGCCAGCTGGATATTCTTGAAAGCAAAGCCGTCACCAACGTGCAGATGCAGGTAGAGCATAAAGCTGAACAGAGCAAATGGAATCACCCATAGGGCCAACAAGACCCGCCATGTGCGATCACCAAAGCGCAGCAGTTCACGCCAGCCGTAGGCCTGTAGCGCCAGGATCGCCACGGGAAATACCACCATGACACCCAGATTTCGGGTCGCCGCCATCAACGCCCCAGCGATGCCAACCCAGAACCAGCGATGCCGATAGGCAAACAGAAATACCGCCAGAGTAAACAGCAGGAAGCTCGATTCGGTGTATGGCGCGATGAAATAGATTGAAAATGGCGAGAACGCCAGCAGCCAGACGCCAAAGCGCGATGTCTCCAGATCCTGACCTAGTTGGCGCAGACATAAGAAGAACAGCGGCAAGGTGAAGAAAAAAGCCAGGTTACTCAACAGATAAAACGCATTGAGAGTGCCGATGCCCAGCACATACCCGACCCAATAACCTGCCATCGGGAATCCGGGCAGGAACGCCCAGTTAGCCGCATGGCCTGTTTTCAATCCGTGGGGATAGGTGTCATAGCCGACATCCGCAATGCTCTGAAACCAGCCACAGTCAAACTGGCAGAACATACTCTGAATATCGCCATCGACGGCATCGGTGATATTCATGGCATCGATAAAGTCAGTCTCGATGTTGTAATGCATGGCACCAAAATAGCCGATGGCATACAGCACAACTCGACTGACCACAAAGGCGACCAGGATCAGCAGCCAGTCACGCCGACTGATGGTGAGACGTTCCGGGATAACCGCTACGTTTTCCAAATGCATCTTGAGGATCAGCTCCTAGTCAGGCAAAAACCCACACGCGGGACAACAGATAGGTCAAAATCGTCACCGCCAAGGTGGCGATAACGATCGGCAACAAGCCGCTCAGCCCCATCCACAGCAGTACCAGCAGTAACACGTTTCGAACCGCCAAAGAGAACAGCGCCACCATCAGAAACTTGCCGACAGCCCCATGCTTCTGGAACGTGATGTAACGATGGCCAAAAAACGAAAACCAGAAGGCAACGAAGAAGGCCGAGGTACTGACCAGATTCTCTGCCAATTGCGGCCAGCGCCATAGCATCAGGGTCGAGGTACCCAAATCGATCAGGGTGGCACCGCCACCCACGAGACCAAAGCGAAACAGACGCCAAAACTCCTCACGACTGATCATTGAGCCTTGCTCTCCCCGGCCTTGTCATCGCGAGAATATTGACCATACACGCCTTCAACAACAAAGACAGGACGCTGTTTGACCTCGAGGAACATACGCCCCAGGTATTCACCCAATACACCGATGGAGATCAGCTGCATACCACCGAGGAACAGGATCACGCTCATTAAGGAGGCGTAACCTGGCATGTCGATGCCAAAGAAAATAACCTTGGTGATGATCACCAGAATGTAGAGGAAGCTCAGCATCGCGACCCCGGCGCCGACATAACTCCAAATACGCAGCGGCCAACTGGAGAAACTGAAGAAGCCATCCAGCGCAAAGTTCCACAACTTCCAGTAGTTGAATTTGGTCTCGCCAGCTGCACGAGCAGGACGCTCATACTCCACACCGATAGAGTTGAAGCCAGCCCAGGCAAACAACCCCTTCATGAAGCGGTTACGCTCCGGCAACTGCTTGATCACCTCGACCACACGACGATCCATCAGACGGAAGTCGCCCGCATTTTCCGGGATCTTGGTCGTCGTCGAGACGGCGTTGAACAAACGGTAGAAGCCACCAGCGGTCAAACGCTTCATCGGCGTATCGGCATTCCGATCGGCGCGGACACCGTACACAGTGTCATATCCCTCTTCCTGCCACAGACGGACGAATTCGAGAATCAGGGCTGGAGGATCCTGCAGATCGACATCCATCGGGATCACGGCATCACCACGGGCATGAAACAGACCGGCAGTCATCGCCGCTTCCTTGCCAAAGTTGCGCGCCAGATTAATCAAGGTAACACGAGGATCTTTACTGATGACCTCTTCGATGACTTGCCGAGTCTTATCACGGCTCCCATCGTTGACGAACACAATCTCCAGTTGATCACGCAGTGGAGCCAACTCTTGATCGATGGTGTCGATAAAGGTCTGAATGCTCTCCTCTTCGTTGTAGGCAGGAACAACCAGCGACAGAGTGAAGTTCTTCTTATCCATGATTTATTTATTCCTCGTGAGAAATCTGTAGCGACTGGAAACGCAGCGGATGCGAACCCGTCATGGCAATGTAGTTAACTTGTAATGGATCGGCGATAAACAAATTGGCCGGAATCGGAACCTGTATCCGATAGGCGCCCTTGTGCGGCAGCGTCAATTCACTGTGCCAGCGCTCCCCGACACTGAAGGTCAGTTGCGTATTCGCTTTCAATGCTCGAACTTCGGCCTCTAGGCGCAAGGGGCCCGGCTCGCGGTGGAGCGTGAAATAGAGCCCACCCTGCCCGGAAAACTCGGAACCGGTACCATCGTCCTTGGGCAGGGACCACCCCTGCCGACTCAAGATCCAGGGCCTCTCTTTGGTGAAATCAAAGCGAGTGCCCGGAATGTAGGCCAATGTCTGATTCCGATTCCAAAAACGGGTTTTCATTTCCAGGTAGTAGAGCCGATAGGCATAACTAACATTGGGGTGGGCCGCCAGATAGAGCACAGCCAGATAATAGGCAGACAATATGAGTACTGTCAGGATGATGAATGCTTTGAGTAGTCGAGACATAGGCCAGGAGGCTCCATTTCAGGTGTGCCAATCGTAAAGCAGTTGTCCTTGAAACAACAGAGAATGGGGGCTGCTTCACACAAAAAAATGTGGAACAGGGCAAGAAAAGTGTCATGAAATCAGGAATGACCCAGATCAAGATTGCCGGACGAGAAACGAGTAATGCTGCATTTCAAATCCTATTATTGTTGATGAAATTGACCGTCAAGGAGTCTCATAGATGAACATGAACCACGCCCAGCGACTGGTATTGAGCAACCAGTATGAAATCCTGCAACGACTCAATCCCGAGAAGGCCGCCTATTATCAACGCTGTCAGACCATTATAGAGCGCGGCTATTGCCTGCAATTGCTGGAGTTGGAAAAGGAATTTGGTCATCTGGATGAGGAAACCTGCCACGAGGTGATAGATACACTCGAGATGTATCACGCCATGCAGGTCTCTTATGCCAACCTGTCACCACAAGAAGCTGACGAGCTTGCCGCCAGCCGCCTCGATTATATTGGCTATTCCAGAAGCCACGAAAAAGAGCTGGCCGATTACGTCTGCTTTCTTCTGGATGTCGAAGGGCGCTTTCCCGAGCTGGGAAAATGTTGCTCGTCACTGACCTCCGAGATTGGCATGCGTGATAAGTATCAACGCATGTTAACCGCCTGGCGTGACTGCCCTCGGCACTACAAGCTCTCCATTCAGGAAATCCGCAAAATCCTCAATGCGTGATGCTATATTCGGAAATGGCGCCTAATGGCGCCATTTGGATTCTTTGATGCTACCTCGACGTAAGACGTGACTCCAGCCAGCACGACGATTTGATCCCCGCCAACATAGCGATGACAAATAATCCGATCTGCCACTGCCCGGTCACCAAGGCCGTGATAGCCGGCCCTGGGCAGATGCCGAGAAGACCCCATCCGATACCAAACAAGGCACTACCCAGCAACAGGCGAGGATCGAGCCGCTGCTTTTTCGACAGGTGAAATGGCTCCCCCACCAGGGATCTAGCCCTAGGTTTCACCAAAACGAGGTAACCCGGAATAAACACCAACAAGGCTCCACCCATCACTAACGCAAGCGAAGGGTCCCAATCGCCCGTCACATCGAGAAATCCGAGCACTTTAGCGGGTAACACCATTCCAGAAATCGTCAACCCAAGACCAAACAGGGTGCCGAAAACCAAAGAAATCCAACGCATACTCATCTCCTTTTCAAGCCAGGACGTGGCGCATGACGAACACGGTGACCATGCCTGCCAGCATGAAGATCATGGTGGCAACAATGGAGCGAATCGAGAGTCGCCCAATGCCACAGATCCCATGACCACTGGTGCAACCATTGCCCAGCTTGGCCCCGAAACCAACCAAAAAACCGGCAGCCAGAAACCAGGTCCAGGTTATTTGGGACAAATC
>JAYRLO010000326.1:0-2919 GCA_041905215.1 Aeromonadaceae bacterium | reverse complement strand
CGAGGGGTTGAGGATCTCCGTCTTGCTGTAACGCAGCGGCGTTCCCTCAAGGGTCTCGACTCGCCCTCCCGCCCCTTCGAGTACCGCCTGCGCCGCGGCGGTATCCCACTCGCAGGTGGGCGCCAGACGCGGATAGAGATGAGCCCGCCCCTCGGCCAGCAGACAGAACTTCAATGAACTGCCGACACTGATCAGCTCGTATTCGCCCAGCGTCGCCAGGTAGGCTCGCGTTTGCTCATTGCTGTGCGAGCGGCTGCCAACCACGGTGAGCGGCTCACCGGTGGTAGGCGCCCGCCCCTGGATCGTCTGGATGCCCCGATCACTGCGCCGCCAGGCACCCAGCGAGGCCCCGCCCCAATAGGTCAGCCCGGAGACCGGCACATGCACCACGCCGAACACGGGGGCTCCATCGCGGATCAGTGCAATGTTGACGGTGAATTCACCGTTGCGTTGAATGAACTCCTTGGTGCCATCCAGCGGATCCACCAACCAGTAGCAGGGGCTCATAGTCCGCAATCGCTGTTGCTCAGGGCCCGACTCCTCGGAGACCACAGGCCACTCGGGCGTCAGTTGGGCCAACGCCTGTTCGATCAGCCGGTGAGCCGCCTGATCGGCCTGGGTCAGTGGGCTCTCATCAGCCTTGACTGTTACCTTTATCGGGCCATCGTAGACACCGAGAATGGCTCGCCCCGCCTCTTCGGACAGGTTAAGCAGTGCTTCAATCAGTTTGTCTGTCAGTTGCATCATAGTCGTTCCTCGTGATGCCCCATCTTATCCCAAGGGCAAACGCCGCCCTAATACCAAAAATCAATGCCTTATAGCCAACAGCATCCAGAACCCTCTGCCAAGTACGGTAACTTGGGCAATTGCCAACTGCGGCTTGCCACAGTGCTATTTTGCCGATTTTTCGTCGATGCTCATTGCGCTTGACCCACTCACATCAGGAGATTTCGATGAAATTTAAACCGACTGTTTTTGCACTGCTGCTGGCAGCCCAGCCCTTTATCGGCAACATGGCCCTGGCGGCCGATGAAGTCGCTGTCACCACGGAAGCGCCCGCCCAGCAACAGGCCCAAAGCAGCAAACTCAACATCAATACCGCCACCGCCGACCAATTCATGGCACTCAAGGGGATCGGCAAGAAGAAGGCTGATGCCATCATCACCTGGCGCACCGAACATGGCGGCTTCAAAACCCTCGAAGAGCTGGCGGAGGTCAATGGCATCAGTGAACGGTTCGTCAGCGAACATCAGGCCGAATTGACAATCAACTAATCCCCTAAGCCGAACGCGCGTGGTTATTGGCTATCCCGTTCGGCTCTTTTTCATACCCCACTCATCTGGAATCCGATTGGAGCATCTGCCAAGCTCGGCTATCATATCTGCAGCTACTCGCTGTCCAAGCAAGGATGAGAAATGAAAAAAGAAGTCATTGTGCGCAAGGCTGTAATCCCGGTTGCAGGTCTGGGTACCCGCATGTTGCCTGCCACCAAGGCCATTCCCAAAGAGATGTTGCCAGTCGTAGACAAGCCCCTGATCCAGTATGTGGTCAAAGAGGCGATTGCTGCTGGTATCAAAGAGATCATTCTGGTCACCCATTCCAGTAAGAACTCCATCGAAAACCACTTCGACAAGAGCTTTGAACTCGAAGCGACTCTGGAAAAACGGGTCAAGCGCCAGCTGTTGGCCGAAGTACAAAATATCTGCCCCAAGGATGTCACCATCATGCACATCCGCCAGGGTGAGGCCAAAGGGCTGGGCCACG
This sequence comes from Aeromonadaceae bacterium, assembly GCA_041905215.1. Classification (GTDB taxonomy): domain Bacteria; phylum Pseudomonadota; class Gammaproteobacteria; order Enterobacterales; family Aeromonadaceae; genus Pseudaeromonas. Next base: position 1,155 of record JAYRLO010000326.1, on the reverse strand, counting down.
CGGTACTCTGCGCCCACCCTCTGGTCGGTGACAACCCGTTCGCCGTTTTACTGCCGGATGTATTGATTGACGAGGTCGCCAGCGATCCGCAAAACGATAACCTGGCTGAAATGGTCAAAATGTTTGTCGAAACCTCGGTCAGCCAGATCATGGTAGAACCGGTGCCGCAAGAGAACGTCAGCGACTATGGTATTGCCAATATCAATGGTGAGCGCCTGGCAGCGGGTGAATCCCTGCCGATGACCGAGATCGTCGAGAAGCCCTCGGTGAAAGATGCCCCCTCCAACTTGGCGGTGGTCGGTCGCTATGTGCTCTCCGCCAATATCTGGCCGTTGCTCGAGAAAACCCCGCTCGGCGCTGGTGATGAAATCCAGCTCACCGACGCCATCGCCATGCTGATGGAAAAAGAGCAGGTCAACGCCTACTTCATGAAGGGCAAGAGCCACGATTGCGGTAGCAAACTCGGCTATATGAAGGCCAATATTGAATATGGTCTGCGCCACAAGAGCATAGGTGCCGACTTCCAGGCCTACCTCAAGGAAGTGGTCGCCAGATTAGGCTGATCGATATAGTCACAGAGGGCGGTTTATCCGCCCTTTTTTGCGGCCAAAATTCAGCCTGACGTTGTGCTGCAAATTGCTATGTAAAACGTTTATATCGCCAACCAAACCCAAATGAGCAACCCATAAATCGGAATTACCGTCACATAGCGGATGAATTCACCACAAAATTGATCTGTTTTGTGGATTTTCATCTGTTGCTGTTTTATAACGTTTGCCTCTCGCGAAGCGGGAACACAATAACAACAGAATCAAGGTGAAGTTCATGTCCAGATCTATACCGTCACAACAAGGTACCCTGTGGGGACACCCCAAGGGACTCTTCTTGCTATTCAGCACCGAATTGTGGGAGCGATTCTCCTATTACGGCATGCGTGCACTGCTGGTGCTCTATCTGACCGCCCAAACGACAGCCGGTGGTCTGGGTTGGAGCCAGGCGGATGCCCTCAAGCTGTACGGCATCTACACAGGTCTGGTCTATATCACACCGCTCATCGGTGGCTGGTTGGCCGATACCTTCCTGGGACAACGCCGCGCCATTATCTTCGGTGCCATCATGATGGCTGCTGGCCAATTTACGCTGGCACTGCCGCAC
>JAYRLO010000325.1:0-2932 GCA_041905215.1 Aeromonadaceae bacterium | reverse complement strand
AGCAACGGGGCTAAGCCTATACTGTCCGCCTCGAACTCATGGAGCCACGATGTTCCCTTCTCGCCTCTTATGGTTGCTTTTTGCCCTGTTTCTGGTTGGTTGTGCGACCACCGACAGCAACACTCAGTATAACGAGGCCGTCTGGCGTGGTCAGCGTGAATCCCTCGAACAACTGACCCACTGGCGTCTTTCCGGCAAGCTGGCCATCATCACGCAAAATCAAAAGGGATCGGCACGCCTGAACTGGCAACAAAAAGGGGATGATTACGATCTGATCCTGACCAGCCTGATCGGCACCACCATCATGGAGCTGCATCGTCGCCACGGACAGACCGAGATAGTCGATGATCAAGGCATTCGCCATAGTGACAGCGACAGCGAGGCCTTGGTCTATCGCCTGACCGGCTGGCCCATCCCGGTCGCCCAGTTACCGACCTGGATCAAGGGGCTCCCAGGCAACGCCTCTTATCAATTGGCCGCCGATGGCCGCGTCGAGAGCCTGCAGGATCACCAATGGCAGATCCACTATCAGAACTATGCCCGCAATCGACTCTGGCTGTTGCCAACCGCGCTGACACTGCAAGGGCCGCAGACTACCATCAAACTCCTCATTCACGAGTGGCAAATCGAGCAATGAACCCGATCCGCTGGCCAGCGCCGGCCAAACTGAACCTGTTTTTACACATCAATGGCCGCCGAGCCGATGGTTATCACGAGTTACAGACGCTGTTCGTCATCCTCGATGTCGGCGACGAGCTACAGATCAGCGTCGACGAGAGTGATGAGATCACCCTACAGCCCGAAGTCCCGGGAGTGTCACTCGAGCAAAACCTGATCTATCGGGCTGCTCGTCTCCTCAAGGCGCGCAGTGATCGGCCGCTTGGTGCCCATATTCACTTAGAGAAGAGGCTGCCGATGGGGGGTGGACTCGGTGGTGGCTCCTCGGACGCGGCCACGACTCTGGTTGCCCTGAACCATCTGTGGCAACTGGGGCTGAGTGAAGATGAATTAGCCACTATGGGGCGCACTCTCGGCGCCGATGTGCCAGTCTTTGTCCGTGGGCGTACCGCCTTTGCCGAAGGGGTCGGCGAGAAGCTGCAACCGGTCGAAATTCCGCCAAAGTGGTATCTGGTCGTCCACCCCCAGGTACATGTTTCCACCGCCCAGATTTTTCAAGACCCAGAGCTCAAACGCGACACACCCAAACGCAATTGGGCTGAACTGAGAAGTGGATCATGGAAAAACGATTGCGAAACGCTGGTGAAAAAGGCGTACCCCGAGGTTGCCAAGGCATTGGGGTGGTTGTTAGAATATGCGCCGTCAAGAATGACCGGCACCGGAGCCTGTCTCTTCGCGGAGTTTGAAGAGGAAGAATCTGCCCGTAAGGTCTTGGCAAATATGCCAAATTGGCTGCAGGGGTTTGTCGGAAGAGGGGTAACCCTATCACCGCTGCAGACGGTTTTGCAACAGGTTTGTGCCGGGAATCAAACTCAGGTTTGAACATCCAGTTGGACTCACTGGACCCCACAACCGCCTCCCTCCACAGGACGCAACCCAGAGGTTTATACCGTGCCTGACATGAAGCTGTTTACCGGTAACGCCACACCGGAACTGGCCCAGAAGATTGCTGATCGTCTCTTCATCAAACTCGGCAATGCCGCTGTCGGTCGTTTCAGCGATGGTGAGATCAGCGTACAGATCAACGAAAATGTACGGGGTGGTGACATCTTCATCATCCAATCTACCTGCGCACCGACCAACGACAACCTGATGGAACTGATTGTCATGGTTGATGCCCTGCGCCGCGCTTCAGCCGGTCGTATCACGGCCGTAATCCCCTACTTCGGTTATGCCCGTCAGGATCGTCGTGTACGCTCCTCCCGTGTGCCAATTACCGCCAAGGTCGTCGCTGACTTCCTCTCCAGTGTCGGGGTGGACCGCGTTCTGACCGTTGACCTGCATGCCGAACAGATCCAGGGTTTCTTCGATGTGCCCGTCGACAACGTATTCGGTAGCCCGGTGCTGCTCGAAGACATGCTGGCCAAGAACCTCGAAGATCCGGTGGTTGTCTCTCCGGACATCGGCGGCGTCGTGCGTGCTCGAGCCATCGCCAAGCTGCTGGACGATACCGATATCGCCATCATCGACAAGCGCCGTCCACGCGCCAACGTCTCCCAGGTCATGCACCTGATCGGTGACGTCAAGGATCGCGATTGCGTCATCGTCGACGACATGATCGATACCGGTGGCACTCTGTGCAAGGCTGCCGAAGCCCTGAAGGAACGTGGTGCCAAGCGTGTATTCGCCTATGCCACCCACGCTGTCTTCTCCGGGGTCGCCGCCAAGAACATCAGCGAATCCGTGATTGATGAAGTGATCATCACCGACTCCATTCCGCTCTCCGACGAGATGAAGGCTATCGGCAAGGTCAAGATGTTGACCCTGGCTCCGATGCTGGCCGAAGCTATCCGTCGCATCAGCAATGAAGAGTCCATCTCTGCGATGTTTGAACATTGATTCAGATAGCCACGAGATAGCATAAGGCCCCCAACGGGGCCTTATTCATTTCTGCTGCCAGGCGTTCCAAGGAAGGATCGGCCCTCCCCATTCGGCCTGTAGGAAGTTGACCAGAGCACGGACCTTGCTCGATAGAAACCGTCGGCTCGGATAGACAGCGGATAGCTGCAGAGCCGGCATGGGATACTCAGTCAGCAGCGGAACCAGACGCCCACGGGTGATCGACTCACCGACCATGAAATCTGGCTGCCGGGTAATCCCGACACCCGCCTCGGCGGCCGCCAATAGATAGTCCCCGTTATCGGCCGCTAATTGCCCCGAGACCTCAACCTGGCAAATTTCATCATTCGGTGACGAAAAAAGCCAAAGGTTGGGATCGGATGTACCGTTATAAATCAGACAGTTATGACTAGCT
>JAYRLO010000324.1:0-2933 GCA_041905215.1 Aeromonadaceae bacterium | reverse complement strand
CCGTTGGCCTTCAACAGCTCGCGAAACAGAGCGCGAGTGCGCTTATTGATGAAGCCATAGAGGAGTTGGGCATCTTCACGCACCACGAAGTGGGTATGCAGCACCACCTCCTGACCGATTGGCGGCAGTTCATAGAAGCAGGTCATCGGCAGTTGCAATTCATAACCAACACCCCCGACCTCCAGCAGAATTTCGGGGGGCTGTTTTTCGATCAGCGTGCCGCGTAGTCGACCTATCACCTGCGCATTCTCCATCCAGATTGATTGCGGCTAGAATAATGAATAACTGGATAGGCATCCAGCTTTTTACATTAAAATGGTGACCAGAGCTCAGCGCAGTCGGCCACGCACCACCCCTTGAACCGAGGTGCCCCGACCGGACATGCGGATCAGACTCTGCATCGTGTGGGTATGACACAAGGCCACCGCCAGCGCATCGGCGGCATCGGCCTGCGGATTACCTGGCAGTTTGAGCAGTTGTCGCACCATGTGCTGCACCTGCTCTTTGTCAGCCGCGCCAGTGCCGACCACCGACTGTTTGATCTGCCGAGCCGAGTACTCAGCCACCTCGAGACCGGCGTTGACCGCCGCCACAATGGCGGCACCCCGCGCCTGGCCCAATTTCAGGGCCGAATCCGGGTTCTTCGCCATGAAGACTTGCTCGATAGCAAACAGATCGGGGCGAAACTGCAGGATCACCTCACTGAGGCCGTCGTAGATCTGTTTGAGTTTCGGCGCCAGCACGTCGCCGCTGGTGCGGATACAACCCGAACCCAGATACTCGCAACGTCCGCCCGCCAGCGAGCGGATCACCCCATAGCCGGTGATCCGCGACCCCGGATCGATCCCCAAGATGATGCTCACCCAACCTCCTGCTGTTGACACCAATTACAAGGGGAGCCGAAGCTCCCCTGGTCAAGCATATGCTTCCGGCCGCTATGTGCGATCAGAGCAGAGCCGCTACTTCATCAGAAATGGCGCCGTTGTGATAGACCTCTTGCACATCGTCCAGATCTTCGAGCATGTCGATGAGACGCATGAACTTGGGTGCCGTTTCTGCATCCAGCTCCGCCTCGGTGGAGGCGATCATGGTGACCGAAGCATTGGTGGTTTTAAAACCAACCGCTTCCAGCGCATCCAGAACGGTACCGAAGTCGTTTGGCGTAGTGTAAACCTCCACGCTGCCGTCATCATTGCTGATGACATCATCGGCACCGGCTTCCAAAGCCGCATCCATCAAGGCATCTTCATTGACGTTTTCGAAGGTGAGAACGCCTTTCTTGCTGAACAGGTAGGAAACCGAACCATCGGTGCCCAGGTTACCGCCACACTTGCTGAAGGCATGACGCACTTCAGAAACGGTACGGTTACGGTTGTCGGTCATACACTCAACCATCACCGCAGAGCCTGCCGGGCCATACCCTTCATAGATCAGGGTTTCCAGATCCGCACCATCGCCACCACCCGCGCCACGCTGGATCGCCCGGTTGACGGTATCACGAGTCATGTTGTTGGACAGTGCCGCCGCGACCGCCGCACGCAGACGCGGGTTAGCAGCCGGATCGGCATCACCAACCCGAGCAGCCGTGGTGATTTCGCGGATCAGTTTGGTGAAGATTTTGCCCCGCTTGGCATCTTGTGCCGCCTTGCGGTGCTTGATATTGGCCCATTTACTATGACCTGCCATAGGAAACTCTCCATAAACACAGTTTGTATGGCGCGGCTGCTGGCAATGCAGCCACGCTGAAAATTATTCACCGACATCCGCCGCAGCGGAGCCGGTGATTCGCCCCTGGGCCTTATTCCTTGTCGGCTTCGACCTTGCTGACTACCGTGGTCTGGATCGCCAGTTCGGCCAACGAGGCCGGATTACCGAAGCTCGGTGCATCTGTCATCAGGCAAGCAGCCGCCGTGGTTTTCGGGAAGGCGATGACATCACGGATGTTATCAGTTCCGGTCAGCAACATGGTCAGGCGATCCAGACCAAAGGCCAGACCGGCATGCGGTGGCGTACCAAACTTCAGCGCGTCCAGCAGGAAGCCGAACTTCTCTTTTTGATCCTGCTCGGCAATGCCCAGAATGCGGAACACGGCCTGCTGCATGTTGTTACGGTGAATACGCACCGAGCCACCACCCACTTCATAGCCGTTGATGACCATGTCATAGGCGTTGGCATAGGCGGCGCACGGGTCCGCTTCCAGCTGCTCGGCACTCATCTCCTTGGGCGCCGTGAACGGATGGTGCATTGCAGTCAAACCACCCTCACCATTCTCTTCAAACATCGGGAAGTCGATGACCCACAGCGGCTTCCAGCAGGACGCCACCAGGTTGAGATCGCGGCCAACCTTCAGACGCAGAGCGCCCATGGCATCACAGACCACCTTGGCCTTGTCGGCGCCGAAGAAGAGGATATCGCCATCGGCTGCTCCAGTGCGTACCAGCATCTCGCGGACGATCGCATCGTTCAGGAACTTGGCCACCGGCGATTGAACGCCTTCGATACCCTTAGCCACGTCGTTGACCTTCATCCAGGCCAGACCGCGCGCGCCGTAGATGGCTACGAACTGGGTGTATTCGTCGATCTGCTTACGGGTCAGTTGAGCACCACCCGGGACGCGCAGGGCGGCAACTCGGCCCTTGGCATCGTTGGCCGGGCCAGCGAATACCGCAAACTCGATACTCTTGAGCAGATCGGCCACATCGACCAGCTCCATCGGGTTGCGCAGATCCGGCTTGTCGGAGCCGTAACGACGCATGGCCTCATCGAAGGTCATGATCGGGAACTGACCCAGATCATCGCCAGCCACTTCCAACCACAGGCCGCGGATCAGCTCTTCCATGACAGCTCGCACCTGCTCGGCACTCATGAAGGAGGTTTCAACATCGATCTGGGTAAATTCAGGCTGACGGTCGGCGCGCAAATCTTCATCACGG
>JAYRLO010000323.1:0-2939 GCA_041905215.1 Aeromonadaceae bacterium | reverse complement strand
CGTAGAACTTGCCCTTGTGCACCCGGCTCGGCACTAGATAGTCACGAGCCCCTTCCGGCGTCGCCTTGGTCAGCATCGGCGTTTCGATGTCGAGGAAGCCATGAGAATCCATGAAGCGACGGACAAAACTGGTGATACGCGCCCGGGTCTTCAGGGATTGCGCCATCTCGGGGCGACGCAGATCCAGATAGCGATACTTCAGGCGTTGCTCTTCGGTATTGGTCTGATTGAAGTCCAGCGGCAGCGGCTCGGAGCGGTTGATGATCACCAACTCGTGGGCAAAGATTTCGATGGCACCGGTGGCCATATCCGGATTGATCTGGGACTCAGGGCGACCACGGACCAGACCGGTGATCTGAATACAGAACTCGTTGCGCAACTCAGAAGCCAGGGTATAGGCCTCGGGGCGATCCGGATCGAAGAAAACCTGTACGATCCCTTCGCGATCACGCATGTCGATGAAGATCAAGCCGCCGAGGTCACGACGACGGTGAACCCAACCACACAGAGTGACTTGCTGATCCACATGGCTGGCATTTACCTGTCCGCAATAGATGGTACGCATGTACTGTTCCTTTGAAATTATGTTATTTGCTGGCCGGACAACCCTGACAGCCGCCTCCAGTCTCACACGAGGTCACATAGTGCTGCTGACCCACGCGAAAATCTGTTGCACACCCGCCCAGCCCCTTCAATCGGATGCCGGGGATGGAAAGAACCTTGCCCAGTGCCGGGGCCTGACAAGCCGGACAATCGGTCAACGGCGCATCCGACAGTTTCTGTAATTTGGCCAGTTGGTGGCCACACTGCTCACATTGATATTCGTAGATAGGCATAGGGCTAGAAACGAATGACGTCTGTAATCAGGAGAAAAAGGCTGGCTATTATAGGGTAAATATTCGGCCGTGATAACACCTGCCCCCGGTTGAGCAAGCAAATGGTCGACTCGACGCGGCATCTGTCACAATTCGCACGTTTTTCTGCTACTATGCGCCCACTTTGCGAGCGGCCGCCGCTCGAATCCCCCATCACAGTCGCGCATCGGGTTACTCCTACCATGCAAAAGAAAGATCAACTCTTCGCCGCGCCCATCGCTCAGCTCGGTGATTTCTGTTTCGATGAGCAGGTCGCGGATGTATTTCCCGACATGATTCAGCGCTCCGTCCCCGGTTATTCCAACATACTCTCAGCCATCGGTATGATGACCGAACGCTTCGCCCAGCCTGGCAGCACCCTGTACGATCTTGGCTGCTCGCTCGGTGCCGCGACCCTGATGATGCGTCGTCATCTCCCCTTTGATGATTGCCGCATCATCGGCATCGACAACTCCCCCGCCATGGTCGAGCGCTGCCGCAACCACCTGAGCGCCTTCAAATCGACGATTCCCGTCGACATTCGTGAAGGCGATGTCTGTGAGGCCGTCATTGAAGATGCCTCCGTGGTAGTGCTGAACTTCACGCTGCAGTTCATCGATCCGGAGCAACGGCTGCCCCTGCTCAAGCGCATCTATCAGGGTCTCAGGCCCGGAGGCTTGTTGATTCTGAGTGAAAAATTCAGGTTTGAGGATGGTGCGGTCAGCGACCTCATCATCGATCTGCATCTGGATTTCAAGCGCGCCAATGGCTATAGCGAGCTGGAGATCAGCCAAAAACGAACCCTGCTGGAAAATGTATTGCGGGCCGATACGGTAGCCAGTCACAAGGCGCGTCTGGCGGAAGCCGGTTTTGCCCACGCGGATCTCTGGTTCCAGTGCTTCAACTTCGGCTCCTTAGTTGCCATCAAGCAAGGGTTGCCATCAAGCAAGTCGCCACAGAGCCAGTCACCATCGAGCAAGGAGCGCCGACATGATTGATTTCGCCACCTTCTACCAACGACTGGCCAAAGATCGCCTGAGCCAGTGGCTGACCGTACTGCCAGCCCAGCTCCACGCCTGGCAGAACTCCCAACTGCATGGTGACCTCCCCCGTTGGCAGCGGGTGCTGGCCAAGTTCGATGGGTTGCAGGCTCACTACCGCGATCTCAAGCAGTCGGTCACCCTGGGTCTGCCGGAGGAGCTCCCCGAGGGTGAGCGCACCCGCCTGGAAAACCTGTTGCAACACCTGCACCCCTGGCGCAAAGGGCCGTATCACCTGTTCGGCATCCATATCGATACCGAATGGCGCTCCGACTGGAAGTGGGATCGGGTTTTACCGCACATCACCCCGCTTAAAGGACGCCATGTGCTGGATGTAGGGTGCGGCAGTGGTTACCACATGTGGCGCATGCTCGGTGAAGAGGCCGAACTGGTGGTCGGTATCGACCCTTCGGCTCTGTTCCTCTGCCAGTTTTCGGCCATCAAACAACTGGCGGGGAATCCGGATTCGATCCACTTCCTGCCGCTCGGCATCGAAGAGCTGCCAAAACTCGAGGGATTTGACACCGTCTTCTCCATGGGGGTGCTCTATCATCGCCGTTCACCCATCGATCACCTGTTCCAACTTCGCGATCAACTCAGAGATGGCGGTGAGTTGGTCTTGGAGACGCTGATCATTGATGGCGGCCCCAACGAGGTGCTGGTACCCGGCGAGCGCTATGCCCAGATGCGTAATGTCTGGTTCATTCCCTCGGCAGCAGCTCTGGTCGGATGGCTGGAAAAATGTGGCTTCGAAAACGTCCGGATTGTTGACCAATCCTTGACCACAACGGATGAACAACGCAGAACCGCATGGATGAGGAACGATTCTCTGGCTGAATTCCTTGACCCCATCGACCCAACCCTTACTATTGAGGGGCATCCGGCACCAAAACGAGCCGTATTGATTGCATCTCGTCGTGCAGAAGGCTAGTCCTGCCTTCCTCAGCTGAGATACACTTATGACAATTTGTTTAACCCTTACAGACGACGTCTATGACAACTAAAACTCTCACCTGCAGTGCACTCTTTCCCCTGCTCATCCTCT
>JAYRLO010000028.1:14476-16838 GCA_041905215.1 Aeromonadaceae bacterium | reverse complement strand
TCCATGACGCGCCGCTTCGGAGGGAGTGGGTTGGGGTTGGCGATCTGCCGCCATCTGGTTGAGCTGATGGGGGGGCGCATCGGTGTCGAAAGCCAGCCGGGGGTGGGAAGTTGCTTCTGGTTCCGTATTCCTTGTCAAACCTTGCTGGCAGCAGACTCCGCATCAGGGGCTGAGACCGAGGCGCTCTCCACGCCGCCTCTGGCTATTCTGCTGGTGGAGGATAGCCCGGTGAATCAGCAGGTGATCCAGGCATTGCTGCATAAGATGGGACATTCGGTCCGGCTAGCGGGCAACGGCTACGAAGCCTTGCAGGCGGTGGCGCATGAGCGGCCGCAACTGGTGTTGATGGATCTGCGCATGCCGGAGATGGATGGTCTGGAGGCCTCCAGGCGACTCAAGCAACTATATCCAGACTTGCCGATCCTGGCCCTGACGGCGAATGCCGCCGAAGAGGATAGAGCCGCGTGTCTACAGGTTGGTATGAGTGATCTGGTTGCCAAACCGGTGACATCGAAGGGGTTACGTCAGGCTCTTGGGGCAATTTTTGGCAAAAAAAATGGTCAACTCGAAGGTTGACCAAACTTCAGCTGTCGCTGAAGAGAGCACGGGATAAAACTGGTTTACGCATTAGTATATGAAAATTACGTGCCAACTTTTTTGGTCGTCAAAAATGGCATTCTACGGCCATTTTTCGTCATTTCTGTCTCTGACTCAGTAAATAGGGCTCAATAGGTTCCGCATTTTGCGAATTGCGTTTTGCAAAATGCGAATATCTTTGCAAGACGCAAATGAGGCGGTTCTGAGTATTTGCTCCCGCTAAGGATAAAAATCAGTCTCTCATGGGGATTGCTGGAGCAATTTGGTGGCTAGCCGCAATGGCTTTTTTAACCTCCGTCAAGAATGGTGGTATGATTCGCCACCCGTGATGGTGATGGAGAAGATGTGATGTCAACCTTGAGCAAAGAGGCCATCCTGGTTCGCTCTGCGCTGGAAGCCAGAGGGCTCGAGACCCCGCGAATTGAAAGCTCCCTGTCGAATGCGGAAAAAAAGGCCCGCATTGAAGCGCATATGTTGGGGGTGATGGAGGTTCTGGGGTTGGACATGAGTGATGACAGTCTGGCCGAGACCCCGGAGCGGATTGCCAAGATGTATGTTGAGGAGATATTTTCCGGACTCGACTATGAGGCATTTCCGAAGATCACCCTGATTGACAACAAGATGGGGGTCGATGAGATGGTCAAGGTCAGCAACATCACGGTCACCAGCACCTGCGAGCATCACTTCGTCACCATCGATGGTCTGGCCAAGGTTGCCTATTTCCCGCGTGGCAAGGTGATTGGTCTGTCGAAGATCAACCGGATCGTGCAGTTTTTTGCCAAGCGGCCTCAGGTTCAGGAGCGTTTGACCCAGCAGATCCTGGTGGCGCTGCAGACTCTTCTTGAAACTGACAACGTGGCCATTTCGATGACGGCAACCCATTACTGCGTCAAGTCGCGAGGCGTCATGGACGCCAGCAGCGTCACCACGACGACGGCGCTTGGAGGCATGTTCAAGAGCAATCTGGCATCGCGTCAGGAGTTCCTCGGCAACTTTTAACGCTCATCTTTCATTGGCTGGTACACTCGAGGGCGCAGGCCTGAACACGGGTCCGTTCGGTGACTCGGGAGAGATACCCTCTCTCGCCAACACGCCGTAAACCCTTCCCTGGGGGCTCGATGGCGGCATCCCTGCCGCCAACGGTTGGCTCAAAAGGCTATCTCTCCTTCGCTAACGGCTTAGACAAACGGATCCGTATTAGGCGCAGCGATCCTCTTTTCCGCTGCGTTCGTTGTCAGGCTGCCACATCTGCCGAACCGGGCTGATGAATGGCAATGTATCGTTGGTATTTCGCCGCCTTGATCCGCGCCAGATCCACCAATACCAGACCATCGATACAGTCGGCAAAATCCGGGTCACAGCCAAAATCCATGAACCGGACGCCCCCCATCTCACACAGCTCTGTGTACTGTTTATAGAGTGTTGGAATGGCGCAGCCCAGGTTATCCAGCAGAGACTTCAGCCTGGCTAGATCGGCCTGATAATCCTCGCCATTAAATTGCTCCCGCGCATGGGGTGGCGAGGGCGGGTAGGGATTTCGTGAGCTTGCCATCGTGGGTGGCGCGGCAAAGTAGAGGCGGTAGAAGGTGACCAGTAGATCGCGTGCCGCCAAGGGCATGCTTCCTGAGATGGAGACAGGACCGAACAGATAACGGTACTCCGGATGCTGGGCCAGAAAGGCACCGATCCCCTGCCACAGATAATCCAGCCCCCGTCGCCCCCAGTAGGCGGGTTGGATGAAGCTGCGTCCCAGCTCGATCCCTTG
>JAYRLO010000028.1:0-14443 GCA_041905215.1 Aeromonadaceae bacterium | reverse complement strand
CGATAGGCGCCGACAATCTCCAGCGCGCCCGGATCCCACAGCAACAGGTGCAGATAGTCATCATCGTAGCGATCCAGATCCCGGCGTTGCCCTGTGCCTTCACCGACGGCGCGAAAGGCGATTTCGCGCAGGCGTCCTAACTCGCGGAGGATCGGTGCTTGCGGCTGTTTGGCTCTTTGGTAGAGATAAATTTGCTTGCCATCCGGGGTCTGCCCCAAACGTTCGCAGCCCTCAATGGCGCGCTTGAGCGGCACTCGCTCCTCCGGGAGGGCAATTGGCGACTCGGCACGAAATAGTCCGGATTTGCCCCGGGCCAGCCGATAGAGATGCTTGCGGAAGCGCTTGGCCAGGGCATCGATTGGCAGATCCAGGCCTGACCAGGCTTCGCAGGGAATGCGAGCGCCGATGCGCAGTTGAATGCGTCCACTGCGCTGGGCAAACATCTCGCGCACCAGCAGCAAGGTGGCTAGCGGCTTGTAGAGCATGGAGGTGAGATAGAACAGTGGCGAGTTTCGACCGCGAACAAAGAGAGGGACAATCGGTGCCCGGCTGCGAGCGGCCAGACGCAAAAAACTGCCACTCCAGCGGCCATCCCGGATCCCTTGCGGTCGCAGGCGCGAGACTTCGCCAGCCGGGAACATCAGCAGTGCGCCGCCAGATGCCAGATGTTCCTGCAGGGCCGTGATCTGCTGGCGGCTGGTTTTGTGGTTCAGGTTATCGACCGGCAGCAACAGAGATTGCATGGGTTCGACATGGGATAACAGCTGATTGGCGACAATCTTGATATCGGGCCGCACCCGGGCGATCACCCGCAGCAGGGCTATGCCATCCAGAGTTCCCAGCGGGTGATTAGCCACCAGCATCACCGGGCCTGAGCTGGGGATATGTTCCAGGTCGGGGTCGGCGACATCACAGGCAAAATCGAAGTAGCTGAGGATCTGCTCGACGAAATCGAGCCCCTGCAGATGGGGGTAACGGTCAGAAAACTGTTGCAGATCGTGTTCATACAGCAGGCGACGCAGCAGGGCGCGAAGCCAGCTGATATCGGCGTGGGCAGGGAAATGGTTCTCGAGTAACGCGCTGACACTGATCATCGGCTAGCCTCCGGCAGATTACCGGAGGCCAGCATGGCAGCAACAGATGACGTTATCTGGTCATCAGGATGACGCTTGGGTGACGGTCAGGCGGGCAATCGCTATCAGGGTCTCGACGGCCTTTTCCATGGAGGGCACGGGGATGTATTCATGTTTGCCGTGGAAATTGTGGCCACCGGTGAACAGGTTGGGGCAGGGGAGCCCCATGAACGACAGGCGTGAGCCATCGGTGCCGCCGCGGATCGGCTTGATCTTCGGCGTCACCCCGACCTCGCGCATGGCTTGCTCGGCGATGTCGATGATGTGGCGATGGGGCTCGACCTGTTCGCGCATGTTGCGATAGCTCTCCTTGATGGCGATGCTAAACCGTGGCTGGCCGAGTCGGGCATTCCAGCTATCGACCATATCGAGTAGGAACTGCTGGCGTTGGGCGAAGCCTGCATCATCAAAGTCACGCACTATGTAGGTGAGGGTACTCTCTTCGACCGAGCCCTGGCTGCCAATCAGATGGTAGAAGCCCTGGTACCCTTCGGTACACTCTGGGGTCTCGTCGCTGGGCATCTCGGCATGGAAACGGGCAGCCAGGGTCTGGCTGTTGACCATGATGTTTTTGGCGGTGCCAGGATGGACGTTGTTGCCTCGAACATGGACGATCGCCGTGGCCGCATTGAAGTTTTCAAACTCCAGTTCGCCCAATTCGCCGCCATCGACCGTATAGGCCCACTGCGCCCGGAAGCGATCCAGCGGGAAACGGTCAGCCCCGCGGCCAATCTCCTCATCCGGTGTAAACCCTAGATAAATATCGCCATGCGGGATCTCGGGATGCGCCAGCAGATGGGCGGCGGCGGTGATGATTTCGCAGATCCCGGCCTTGTCATCGGCACCGAGCAGTGTGGTGCCATCGGTGGTGATGAGATCCTGCCCCAGATACTGGCGCAACGAGGGGAATTCGATGGGGCTGAGTACTTCATGGCCAATTCCCAGCGCGATCTCTCCGCCCTGATAGGATTCAACCAGTTGCGCCTGTACCTTATGGCCTGAAAAGTCCGGCGCCGTATCCATGTGGGCGATAAAGCCGATGGCCGGTACCGGCGTGGTGACATTGGCAGGTAACAGCGCCGTCAGATAGCCATTGTCATCCAGTTCAACCTGCTGCAGACCGAGAGACTTGAGCTCATCGGCCAGGTGCATGGCCAGGGTCAACTGCCCCGGCGTGGAGGGACATGCGGCTTGTCTCTCGTCTGATTGAGTATCGAAGGCGATGTAACGGAAGAAGCGGGTCAGCAGATTATTCATAAGCAGTTGGCTCGTGATCAGAAAGGCCAAAGTATGCCGCGTGCAGTAGCGACTATTATTGCGTCATCGCAGGTTTTTGGCGGATTCCACTACTAAAGGATGGCATCAATTGCCGATCCTGTGGCTGTGGCAAACCCGCGACCAGCCGTGGTTGGCACTCAATTTTGTAATTTTATTCACTCAAAATTAATGAATACTCATTTGTGCTGATTCTCTTCTCTTTTCTGGTGTTTTTAACGCGGATATTTCCGTTGGCAAATGGAAAAAACTGTGTGTAAACTCCGCGCAAATAGCCATATTGCTCAGCAAGATATGGTGGCATGAATATCCAAGCCCTTCGCTCTTGCCGAGGGGCTTTTCACTGGTCTGGTGCCTGAGTGGTGCCGATGTGACATGGAGTCTTGACCCGGCATGCACGATGACGCCTCTTGGGCACGTCCTTATCCCGCCGCCCAGTACGCGGCGCATGCCTGGTTGAACTCCCCCAATTCTTCTTTTGCCTCATCCCCGATCCTGTTTGTTGCTATGCCGAGTCTCGGTTGGGCGCGTTCTGGCTTCGTCGGCAAAAGCAGTGAGCCCTTCGGGGCAATCAAACCACGGCCGATGTCGTGGGAATGAAAAAGGCCCGCAGTCAAGCAGCGCGCGTTAGGGCCAACGCGGCTGCGGGCAATCAGCTACCCCAGAGTTCCGGTGCAGACTGGAACTGCTGGATTGTGATTTGGCCAGTAACGAGTCTCCTGACGATGGAGCTCTTATTGCGAGGCATAGCCCATGACTAATTGGTCCTCAGCGGACGCTCTCAAGGTCTATAACCTGCCTTACTGGGGCGGTGGCTTTTTTCATTTGGATGATAAGGGACAGGTGGTGGTGGCTCCGGACAAGAGTCGTCCGGACCATCGTATTACCCTGGTCGATATCATCGAACAGTTGCGCCAGCAGGGATATGCGGCACCTGTGTTATTGCGTTTTCCGGACATCATCAAGAGTCGGGTCGATGCGCTGTTCAATGCCTTTCAGCAAGCGATAGAAAACTATGGCTACGAAGGCAGCTATCAGTGCGTCTACCCCATCAAGGTGAATCAGCAGAATCAGGTGATCGAGTCGATTGCCAAGGCCTACGACGATAAACCCCGTCTGGGGCTGGAGGCCGGCTCCAAGCCTGAGCTGTTGGCTGTGCTCTCCCACCGCCATGAGCGAGGGACCGTCGTCGTCTGTAACGGCTACAAAGACCGTGAGTATGTGCGTCATGCGCTGCTCGGTAGCCTGATGGGCCACCATGTCTACATCGTCATCGAAAAGCCCTCCGAACTGGAGCTGGTTCTGGATGAAGCCGAACGGCTGAACATAGCACCGCGCATCGGGGTGCGAGCTCGTCTGGCGCACCAAAGCGCCGGCAAGTGGCAGGCCAGCGGCGGCGAGAAGTCGAAGTTTGGTCTCTCGGCGGCCCAGATCCTGCGTCTGGTCGAGCGGTTGCGTGAGTTGGGCAAGCTCGACTGGCTGCAACTGGTGCACTTCCACCTGGGGTCGCAGATTGCCAATATCCGCGATATTCAGAGCGGGATCCGCGAGTGTGGCCGTTTCTATGCCGAGCTGCGTCGGATGGGGGCTCCCATTGAGGTGGTGGATGTCGGTGGCGGGCTAGGGGTCGATTATGAAGGCTCCCGTTCCCAGAGCCACTGCTCGGCCAACTACAGTCTGCGCGAATACGCCAACAACGTGGTCTGGGGCATCGGTGACGTTTGTCGCGAGTTTGAATTGCCGCATCCGATCATCATCAGTGAGTCGGGTCGGGCCATTACGGCACACCACGCCGTGTTGGTTTCCAACGTGATTGGCACCGAAAGGGTCGAGAGTTGCGAGCTGAATGCGCCGGATGAATCGGCACCTCTGTTGCTGCAGAACATGTGGAAGAGCTGGCTGGAGCTCAACGAGGAAGACCCTGGTCTGCTGGAAATTTTCCACGACTCGGGGGCCGACCTGGCGGATGTTCATAGCCAGTACACCATGGGGCTGTTGACGCTGCCGGAGCGCGCCTGGGCCGAAGAGTTGCATCTGAACCTCTGCCTGAAGGTCAAGGAGCTGCTCAACCCGATCAACCGACAACACAGAGCCATGCTCGACGAACTCAACGACAAGCTGGCGGACAAGTGCTTCGTCAACTTCTCGCTGTTCCAGTCGTTGCCGGATGCCTGGGGGATCGATCAGATCTTCCCCGTGGTGCCGCTCAGTGGCCTGGACCGGCCACCGGTGCGTCGTGGCGTGGTGTTCGACATCACCTGCGACTCCGATGGCATGATTGACCACTACGTCGACGGCGTTGGTGTCGAGAGCACGCTGCCGATGCCGGAGTTTGCTCCCGATGAGGACTGCTACATGGGTTTCTTCCTGGTGGGCGCCTATCAGGAGATCCTGGGGGATCTGCACAACCTGTTCGGTGACACTCATAGCGCCGATATCAGCCTGGATGCCGATGGCAAGCCGGTGATCAGCCACGTGATCCGCGGGGATAACGTCGATAACCTGCTGCGCTACGTCAACATCAATCCGCAGATGATCCGTGAAAACTATCAGCTGCTGGCTGCTCACCCGTCACTGGATGAGGAGACCCGCACTGTGCTGTTAACCGAACTGGAATCGGGTCTGCAGGGCTATGCCTACCTGGAAGCGGACGAGTAATCGAAACCTCTGGACGTAAAAAGGGAGCCAGTACGGCTCCCTTTTTTATGGCTCTGTCCCAGTTATGCGTTGGTAGGTCCATTCGATGTTGGCTTGGAGTCCGGACGAACGCAGACACGTCGTGAATACGTCCTTGTAGCCTCGATGGCGGCATCCCTGCCGCCAACGGTCTGCTTTTCGTCCAGACTCCATTCCTCTGACAAGCGGTTCCGACTCATCACAGCGACTTAGGTAGCGCTAAGCTGACCCTCTGCGCCAGGGACGGCGCGGCGGAGCCCCCATGGATGGGTTCACGGCGAGTCAGCGTGCGCTACCTTGTCGATGGTGCTGAGATGCTCAACCGGTAACTGGGACAGCGCCTTTTATGCCTACGTCGTAGAGCCAGCCATTAACCCATCGCCAGGCCAATGGCGATCAATGCCACGGTAACCAGGATGATCGCTCCCGAAAAAATGGTGCCGAGAATGGCGAAGACCTTCTTGCGCTCTTTTTGAAACAGACCGCCAATTCCGAGGCCCAGAGAGACCAGCGAGGCGAAGAGGAAGGTAATCAGCGCCAACCCGACCAGAACCGCAGTGACTGACTCTTCATCCATACCGCCCGGCGTTGTTGCTTCGATGGCTCCGGCGATGACAAAGGTAAAAAATATAAACACACCTGCTGCAATGCTGATGCAGAAGGATGCAATCCCCAAGCCTGAATGTTTCAGCTCTTCCATGACAATAACTTCCTCAATTTTGATGCAGAACCACCGAGGGGCCGCTGACGATAAATATCCACAGACGAGTCTTTAATGACCCATCCGAGCCATGGTAACCGATGTTGCCTGGCCAGAGAGTGACAGCCCCGACAGCCACAGACGCCGACTAGAAAAAATGGCTGACTTGCATAAAAAAACGGATGCCTGAGGCATCCGCTTGCTGATGTGATTCACAGCCCTTGGCAAAATTCGCCAGCTGGGCGGCTCTCGGGGGTTACGGCAATAAGGGGGTCAGCAACAGCTTGCTGATATCGACCAGAGCCTGATTACGTTTTTCCATGGAGGCGTCGGTCTGTGTCAGATAGATGGCCAGATAGATGGGCTTCTTCTGCGGCGGCCAGATGACGGCGATGATGGCTCTGGAGCCATGGCCTCCGGCACCCGTCTTGTCACCGATGATCCAGCCCTTCGGCAGATAGGAGCGGATCAGCTGATCGGCAACCTGGTCATCGCGTAGCCAGCCGATCAATGTTTGGCGTGAATCCGGGCTCAGGGCATCACCCGAGACGAGGGTCCGCAGACTCTGCACGGCGGCATTGGGGGTTGTGGTGTCCCGCTTGTCGCCTGGCGTGGCCTCATTCAGATCGGGTTCCCATCGGGATAATGAGCTGCTGGGATCGCCGATGGTGTGCATGAATTGGGTGAAACCGGAAGGACCACCAATACTCGCCAGGACGAGGTTGCCGGCCGTGTTATCACTCAGGGTCACGGCTGCCGAGCAGAGATCGGCGGTCGAGAGTGTCTTACCGACGAACTTTTCCGTAACCGGGGAGTAGGTAATGAGCTCCTGTTTCTGGATGGAGACCTGACGTTGAAGATCCTCTTGCTTGGCATCAACACGCGCCAACAGCGCGGCGCAGGCAAAGGCCTTGAATGTACTGGTTAATGGAAATGCTTCATCGCCCCGGTAGTGCCACTGGCGCGAACTGTTTTCGTCATACCAGGAGACACCGACACGGCCACCTAATGCCTGCTCGATTTTCTGGATGCTCGCTTGTAGTGCCGGATCATCGACTTCACTTGCTTGCGCCACTGAGCACAAACTGACAAGTGCCAGAGTGATCAGTGAAAAAATAGTGCCTATTTTTAATGGGTTGCGTTTGTTTTTATGCATTGGCTAGTCGTCACTGTTTTATAGCTGGGGCAGGCTGCTTGGTATCTGCGGAGCAATTGATGATTCGGTCGCGACCATCGAGTGCTTTGAGCTCCTTCCAGCTCGCTGTTGGGCAGTTTTCCGGTTGTTGCTCAGGCATACACCACACGCGATAGGTATCGATGGGTTGGGTGGCCAGACACTGTTTGAAATCTTTGACCCCGAGGTATTTGGGCGGCAGCGCTGCCGAAGCATGAAACGCTGTAGCCGTCAGCAGTACAGTGATGCACATAGCGGTTTTATGGGTAAACATAGTCGTCTCCAGTGAGTCGGTATCCGGGCAATTTAAGAACCAGCCAATCGAAGTTGATGGTTCAACTGCATCCAGCATGACAGTGTAGCAAGGTGAGTCTTAACAGAGGGTAACCGAGTGCTCTTTTCGTGTATCAAGTGGTGCTGTGACCGGGCTTGAACAGACAATGGAGATAGGCGAAGGGGCCTAGTGCCTCCCTTGGCAGCCCGTGGCTGCCAAGGGAGGTCATAGCTGGTGCCGAACTATGGCGTCACAGATGCCATTCTGGCTCGCGACGGAGCTGGCAATTTTGCTGCAGTGTCTGGATAAACGCGAGCATGGTCGGGTTGGTGATCGAGCGGGCAGCGGAAGGGCAGCTCTTGATACAGGCGGCGCAACGGATGCAGAGATCCGCATCTGTGAGGGAGGGATCCTCCGGCGAGATGGCTCCGGTCGGGCAGGCACTGACACAGGCGCCGCAGTGACCACAGAGTTCGCGATCCGTTTCGGGAACGATGCGCGAGGAGGGGCTGCGTTCTTTATGCGGGACATTGCCGGGTAGTTGGAGCGTGCCATCACCGACACCCTGTTCCAGTTTGGCGGCGATAGCTTGGCCCAGAGCCTGAGCCTTGGCCAGATCTGCCTGATCGGGACGATTGGCCGCGATAGGGAGTTCGGCAGTGGAAAACGAGTGTTCACCGATAAAGGCTGCGGCTGCCACGACCTGAAATCCTTTGGATGTAAGCAGCGTCTGCAGCTCTAGCAGCGCATCCTCGTAGGCTCGGTTGCCATAGACCACGACGGCAACCGCTGGCTGACCATTACCTTGGAGTGATTCCAGTCGCGAGTAGACCAATGCTGGAATGCGGCCGCCATAGACAGGAACCCCGACCATGACGATCTCAGCCGCAGGAGACGCGCTGGCGGAGCGGACCGGATCATGTGTGATATCGAGCAGACTCATGTGGCCGCCCAGCCCTTTGGCTATGTTCTGCAGAACACTCCGGGTGGTATGGGTTGGGGAAAAGTAGATCAGTTGGCTGGTGCTCATAACAACCTCGTTGCAGCGGACATAAGATGCCGTGATGATAGCGATGTGCCTGTTAAATATATTAATTTGGCGCAATAACTATTCATTTTTTACCGAAGCAACCTTGGTTAAACGAACGCCATCAACCACCATCTGCCAACCATCCACGGTTTGATGGGGCGGCTCGCTGACTTCAAAGGTGGTGGAAAATGGACCTATGCCGACCACAAAATCATTACCCTCAAACTCCTTCAGTGGACCATTGACGGATGTCATGCCTCCATTCTGTAGTCGCTTATAGGCAACTGTACCATCGGCCAATATGAGCACCCCCATCTGGTTACTCCGCCACTCACCTGCGTAATTCATTTTTTCAACGGGGAGAGGTTCGCTGCATGCTGACAACAGAATTGAAATAAGTAGTGCTGCGAGATATTTAATTTTCATATGGCGTACCAAACTGGTTATGAGAGGGGTAATTTATATTTGTGTTCAATTGTTTTTGATTTCTGGTGGTTGCCAGCCGCAACATCGACAGGCTGCTCCGCTCGTCAATGCACGATAAACATGATTGATGGACATTTTGTTACCATTTTTGAATCTCGATAGATTATGGCCGCAGGCTGGACACTTTACCCTGTTGTAGAGAGCCCACCAGGAGATAAATTCCATCGCTATTGATAGTGATATGGCGATGGCAACCCCAAGTGAGCCTTCAAACAGGTCAAGATAATCACCTATGGTGGCGATTAAAATGCCACCAACAAGAGCTATTACGCTGAATTTTCCCAGTGTTACAATCCAGCTCTTACGAAGAAATATAAAGGTACTCATACTGTTCATCATTCAATACTCCATGATTCGCTATCTTTGATTCATATCTTTCCAATAGGCGTGGTTTAGTGCTGACGATGAACCAGTCGTTTAATAGTGAAAAAGGCTGCATAGACTGCTATAGATAAAACAAGGATAGTGCTCAACTCTTGGCTGGAGCGCCGAGCAGAATCAAAACAACCAACCAGAACTATTCCGACAATAATGATGCCTAAATAGCGAGTGAACGTGACTTGACTCTGACTTGGCTTGTACCAAGATAGAGCAAGTATGACGGGAACCATGCCACCATACAGAAATAGAGACGATGCATAAATCATGGTTGGCCAAAACTGACCGCTATCGATGGCTGAAAGTGTGAGAGCCAGACCGAGCACGCAAGATAGGATGGAAATAACTACGGTTATGATGGATAACACAATATTTAGCATAATGGTTCTACATGGCGAAAAATAATTGCGACAGTATTTCATCGGTAAGTTTATAGGTTATGTGAATGGATTCATAAATCAACTACCGGATGGCCGCTTTTAAATAATTATCAAACAAACGCTCTTGTTCACGAGGGGAGTTGCTGTTGCCCCATCTAATGGGTTTATTGCCAGAGAGTCATGGCCCATTGGTCAGAAAAAGTGTCGTAGTTGAACTCATGAAAGGGGACAGGTTTTAGCTCGGCTACCTTGGTTTTCTTTCCGCTATGCTTTATTTGACCGTTTTTGGTCCATCTCATGATTTTGCCAGTAACTAAGTTGGCACTGGTGCCCATGTCTTTTTCGTTAGCCTCTTCCGTGTAAAAAATGGCTGTCTCCAATCCGATCAGCATCAGCCTTTCGTTTCGTATCTTGAATTGAAATTTCTCTACCCAATGGGAGCAGCAACCACCAGAGCCATCACGACTCAAGAACAGTGAGTCGTTGTCGATGGTTAATGCGTGCGAGACACGTTCATGGCCAAAAATGGCTGATGAGGAATCATAGAACTTGAATGAACCGTCCTTGGTACCGAGAAAAACGACGATTTTCAGATCTTCGACTCCGCGCTCGTTATAGTTCGGATCGCCGATAAAAGCCGCAAAGTCAGGGATGTCATCACTGTTTAGGTATCCAATATCCAACGCATACTCATGAAACTCCCGATCCGGAGCATATTGGTGTAGCGCTGCCTTTGCCTGCAAGACTAAGGATTTTGTATCTTCCGCATGGGCTAAGCCACAGCTGAATAATAATATCAATAAATAGTTCATCTTCATCATGACATACTCTTTGCCGGCAATGGCTAGGCTGTTAATTCTGATCGAGTTGGTGGGCCATTTGGCGTGAATTTTTAGCCAAATCCGTCAGGCTGGGTATTGATATTTTTTATGCCCAATTGGCTTTATTCTTTTTTATCTTGTTTCGCCTTCAGGAACCAAGGAACCACGGAAAGAATGAAGAGGGCAATCAGGGTGCTCAAAACTGCGGTTGATTCCCGTCCCATGCCGGCGGCAATTCCGATCGCCGCTGTTACCCATATGCCAGCCGCCGTGGTCAGTCCGCGGGTTTCTACCTGTTTGGTTCCCGAGATAATGGCTCCAGCCCCGAGGAAGCCAACGCCAGCGATCAACCCCTGAAGTACTCGGGTTAAATCGGCAGGGCTTGCTCCTGCCAGCTGAGGGATTAGCACGAAAAGAGCCGCCCCGATGGCGACGAGCATATGAGTTCGGATGCCTGCACTCTTGCCGCGTTGCTCCCGCTCATATCCCAGCAGACCACCGAGAAATGCGGCCACCAAGAGGCGAACCGTAATTCGGGTAATTTGTGCTGCATCCGGAATATCGGAGAACTCCGACAGCACCGTACTCCATATCGATTGCCACATGCCATAACCCTCTCATCACTTCAATATTCGCGCCTGGATGCGACTGCTGCGCTTCAATTTCAGGGTTCGCAAGGCGATTGCTAGCCATGCATGATTGCAGCGAGCAGCTGTCGCGCGCGGTCGCTCGATATAAGCCAAATCAGAGCCCCACAATTGACGACTATAGTCAGCCAAAATACGGATTGAAATTCTTGCTTCACCGATTTATGGCGCAGTCGGCGCTGTGCATAGAGGGCTCCGGGCCATCCACCGAATAGACTTAACAAATGCAGGGTGCTCTCCTGGGTTCGCCATCTATTATTCTGGGCAGCGGATTTGTCGATGGCATACGCAATAAAGGTAATCACACTCAGCCCAATATAGAGCGCCGGGAGTACTACAGGGGCTTTGCCCGTGATGTAGAGAGTTAACAGCATGGCGCAAAAGAGGAGGGTGAAGAGTGGTGCGGCAGAGCCTTTCCCCTTGGGTTTATTCGCTGGTTTATCGCGGATCTCTTGAGCCAATCTGATGTGTTGTGCGGTAAATCTGGCTTTTTGATCCTGTACCAGTTCATAGATGATGACATCACCCTCCATCGGTCGACGGGAGCGAGACACAAACGACTTAATGTGGACGAAGGCTCTGGTTCCGCCGCCATTTGGTTCTACAAATCCAAAACCTTTTTCATCGTTCCAGTTTGTTATTTTTCCTTGAAATCGCATCTGGATATTCTCGGGTCGCTTACTTTTAAAAAGAGTCTCGAAGCCAGCTCCCTTGGCTCGTAAGAGCTAGGGAGCTGGATGATATTCTCATCGTCGAGATGCGTGTTGCTCGAGCCAATCTTTTCGAAATTTAATCTGCACAAGCCGTTGTGTCGGAGGCAGCCCCTGATCAGGGTATTGGCCCCTGAACTGCCAGTACCAGTTCCATAAGGTGCCATCCTGCTTTAACAGAAATACCACCGCACCCACATTGCCCAGATAGTCATTTTCTTGGAACAGTGTCACGCCGCCGCTGGCTAGCTCTTCGGGTTGCTGATCGAGCAGATCGTTGCCAATGTAACCATTGGCCTCTCTGCTGCCATGGTAATCAAGCAGTCGGCCATCACTGCGCAGTGCCAGCAAGTGGATCCCCTGGGCTCGGTCATATGCAAATGCCATGTCGGCGAAGCCGCAGCCGATCCGAACCATGCGCATCTGTTGGCCGCGCTCCTGGCTCACCCAAAGCGAACCGTCAGACTTTCGGCCTGCCACGAACGTGTAATCATCGGAGGTCTTGATATCGACCCAGTCTCGTCCTACGAGTCGTGGCCATGGGCTTTGATCCAGGCCGGGCAGGGGATCGGGGGTGCCCATGGCTGCCAGGGTTCTGCTCCATGCCCAGGCTGTCCCATCGGCGCGCCAGGCCAAGTCAAGATGACGAGATTTCGGTAGGCGTGAGAATCCGTTGCCATGCCAATGCTGGACATCCGGTGCTGCCTTGCTCTCACCAGGCGGCGTCCAGTACCATTCTTGCCACCCCCACAAGCTGCCATCGCGCTTGATCATAACGATTGGTATATTGCCACTAAACTGCGAAACATTGGTCGCTATTACCGCTATGGTTGGCTGCTTACCCCCCCAAGCCCACAGACGGCCATCTTCTGCGAGCGCAAGACCTCCGGCGTTTGCCACATCCGCGCGCACAATATGGTCGGCAATTCGTCGGGAATAATAACGGCCGGAATCGCCATCGCCCAGGCTTCCATCATGACCACTGCCCCAGGTCCATAGGCTGCCATCATGCGCAATGGCGGCACTGTAGTCAGCGCCTGCCCCGACATAGCGGTACTCGGTTCCTAGCACGAAGGGAGGGATCCAGTCACCGTTATCGGCTCCACCATTTACCTCTCCCAGGGAGCCTTCATAGTTTCTGCCCCAACCCCAGACCTTACCCGAGGTCTCGCGTAGCCAGGTATGGTCTGACCCTGCTGAAATCTCGGCAATTTGCGCCGCCCAGCCCTGTGGATCGGGCGGTGTACCCGGCGCCTCACAGGTCTCCATCGGCAAGATTGGAGTCTGTTGTTCCCCTCCACCCAGCAGCAGGGTTCGGCCGTAAAGACTCAGATGGGGGGCCAGATCCGCGAGGGTGAATTTCTGGCTATCAATGGTCGGCGGCATGGCATCATCATCGCCCGCACAGGCTGGCCCACGAACGATCCAGTGTTTATCATCAAGCCAGACGATCTGCTCGCCACCGTTCCCACGCCAGCCCTGCCACTCCTTAAGGCAATGCGCAAAGGTTTCAACCCCGTCGGGAGTCCATTGTGCCGAGTCGCGCTGGCGCAGTTTATTGGCCTCCGCCAGTACACTGTCGGCGGTCAGTTGATCGACCGCTTGACGCGCCTCGGGTCGTAACAGGTCAACCGACTCTATGCGATCCCCGGTCCGCAGATCGAACAGGATCTGCTCGCTGTTTTCCCAACAGCGGGTCTCACAACCGCTGGTATTGACCTGAAGAACCAGGAGGCGAGGGCTACGCCAGAGCACGGAGGCATCGAGTGTTTCCGCCGCTGATATCTCCTCACTGGCTTGCCCGGAAATCTCGGAGAGTGCCTCGCGAACATCCCCATCTTTCGGACTGACTGGCGCTCGTGTGTGTAGTAGCGAACGATAGAGCTGCTCGTTGATCCGGGCGCCAACCAGCTCCGGTGTGGTGTGCACGAAAGGAATGTGGCTGGCCTCTTCCTGCTCCGGTGCCGCGGGCAATTGTACCATCTCGATCTGCAGTGCTTTGACGTCATGACCCGGTTTGTGCGCGCACACAAAGAGGGCCTCGGAGAGCTCATCGGCCCTTTGGGTGAAGGAGCTACCGAGATAATCCTCGGCCTTAACATCGGCCAGCAGCTCATAGCCCTTGTAGACCCCGGCGAGCCAGGCCGCATGGGGAGGGACTCTTTCGTTGGGGTGGTTGGTTGAACCGTTGCAATTGCGTTGCCAAAGTTCTGATTTTCGAGCCAATGCTTCGCGCAGGTGTTGCAATTCAGGCTTTTCGCACTGGATTCGATTCAGGGGAGAGCCGTTCGCTAAACAGTTGTTTTGGGCCAAGCTGCTAGGGCTAAATGCCGTCATGGCCAGAGTGGCAACACAGATCCATCTACGCATGTGGAAATCCTTATCCATACCTGGGTAATAGGGACGCTTGGTCAGTTTCGAGGCCGAAATGCAAACCTCAGAGCAAATGGGATAGCGGCAATGAGCGCGGCAACAAAGAGTTGCGTCGAATTACTCCAGTTAAACTTTTCGGCATAGTGGATTGCCATGGGGATAAGCATATAGGCATAAAGATAGGTAGAAATAACTTGCTGCCAGCAGATGGGTAATTCCTCGACTACTTCATATTCACCGTTAAACATGCTGTCGGAATCTATGGCTCTGACTCGCATGCTCGAAGATGGCACGATTGGAAGAAAAGCCATGATCAGCCATTTGGTGGTTATAAAAGAGCCATCGGCTTCAAATTCCCGTTTGCCATATAGCTTCCTACCAAATCC
>JAYRLO010000322.1:0-2964 GCA_041905215.1 Aeromonadaceae bacterium | reverse complement strand
CAGGTGCACACAGCACACACCAGCCTGCCCGTTCCCCTCATCTATGTAGGCCGTGAAGCCCAGCCGGTAGAAGGCGGCAAGCTCTCCGATCTGGCTCCGACCATGCTGACCCTGATGGGCATGGAAGTGCCGCCGGAAATGACTGGCAAGCCCCTGATGATTCTGAAATAATCCGCCCCATGCGGGGAATGGACGATTTTCTTAAGTTACTGACTCGCGTCGGCCTTCTGGCCGGCGCGTTGTTTTTCTGCCCGTCGATCCTCAGTGCCAACAATCAGGAACTGAGCAAGGTTCGCGAGCAGATCCAGCAGAAACAGCAGGAAATCAGCACGCAAAAGAAGAGTCTCAAAGAGCTTCACCAGCAACTGCAAAAAGATGAAGAGGCCGTCAGCTCACTGGCCACTCGACTCCGCGGCTCGCAAGCCAAACTGAACGCCACCCGTAAACAGCTGCAATCCCTCGAAGCCCAGGGGCGTGAATTAACCGCCCAGCTCCAGCGTCAGGAGCAACTGCTGGCAGATCAACTGGACCATGCCTATCGCATGGGCAACAACGATTACCTCAAGCTACTCCTCAATCAACAAGATCCAGTCGCTATCGGCCGCGCGCTGACCTATTACGGTTATTTCAACCAGGCGCGACTGGATGCCATCAGCCAGCTCAAAGAGACGCAGCAGCGTCTGGCACACAACCGCAAGCAAACCAGCCAGACCACGGAGCGGCTCAGCTCCCTGGTCAACGAGCAGAAGCAGGATCAGAGTGCTCTGCAACAGAAGCAGAAACAGCGGGAAAGCACTGCCGATGAGTTGAAACGCTCGCTACAGGATGACCAGAAGCAACTCGCCAAGTTGCAAGCCGCCGAGCAGCAGATGCAGCGTAAGATTGCCGAGGCGAAAAAGCGCCTGGAGGCAGAACGTAAACGCAAGAAGGCTGAGGCTATCGCCAAAGCCCGAGCCAAAGCTCGGGAACAGGGACGCTCGGAAGCCGCAGCCGAGGCCCAGGCAACCGCTCAGGCGGCCCAGGGCGACCATAAGGGACTGGGCAAACAGCGCGGGCAACTGCCGTGGCCGCTACGTGGCTCCGTGATCCGTCACTTTGGTGAACACAGAAGTGGCGAGGTGACCTGGAAGGGGATTCTGATCGGCGGAAGCCAGGGAACGCCGGTGACCGCCATCTCCGATGGCGACGTGGTCTTCGCCGATTGGCTGGAGGGCTTTGGCAACGTCCTGGTCATCGACCATGGTAACGGCTATCTGAGCCTGTATGGCAACAACTCAGCCCTGCTCAAAAGCAGCGGTGATAGTGTGCGCCGCGGTGAAACCATAGCCCAGGTCGGCAACAGCGGTGGCCAACCACAGTCAGGTCTCTATTTCGAGATCCGCTGGCAGGGCAAACCCGTCAATCCGAGCAGCTGGCTAGGGCGCTAGTCAGCGCGTCTGTTGCTCCAGAGCCTCGATCAGCCACAACGCCTCATCCCGGTTGGCACCGCAAACATCCGCCATCGCCTGAAACCCCAGACAGACCGCAGGTCGTGAACTCAAGCCGAACAGCCGACAGAGATTATCCTCACTCAGTTGCACACAGCGGATCCCCGCTGGTTTACCATCTGGCATCCCCGGGATCGCGGATGAAATACTCGGCGCTATGCAGCAGGCCCCGCAACTAAAACGACATAGCATGAGCAACCCTCTGCTGAAAATTCAGCCCATTCTAGAGACAAAAGCCTGGGCCGTCATAAATAATCCCGCCCCTGGTGCCAGCCGGAAACACCCATAGCGTGTTAAACTTAGGGCATTCGGGGTGACGAGACCACGCGCCACCATCATCTGTACCGCACCAAACGGCAAAGGAGTCATCATGCGACTGACTGTACATCACAGCGCCGAATTACTGCCCTACTGGCTGGATAGCCTGAACAAGCTGCTGGCCAGCGATGGACTGAATCGAGATAAATTGCTGAATGCCGGGCACTGGCATGTGGCGACCTTCAACGACCGAATTGTCGGCCTTGCCGTCACCAAGGATGAAGAGCTCATCTACTTTGCGGTTCGTGATGCCACCCGGCGTCGTGGTGTCGGGCAATACCTGCTGACCGAAACACTCAACTGGATGCGCGCTCAAGGGTGCAGCCAGGCCATGTTGTCAACCCATGCCGCTCGACCGGAAGAGCACCATGCCTTGAGCGCCTTCCTGCTGCATAACGGCTTTACCCGCAATGGCCAGCGTTTTCTGTTGCCGCTGAACCGCTAGGCGGCTTGCATCCTCGAGATCAAAAAAAAAAGAGCGCAACGCGCTCTTTTTTCTTGGACCTGGAGAATTACAGAATGATGTCGCGCAGGCGCTGATCCTTGCGATCCAGATAGTGGGTCGAACCGATACGGCGGATGGTGCGTGACTTGCCACGGATCAGCAAGGTCTCGGTGGTTGCCAGAGTGCCATCACTGGTGATGCCCTCGAGCAGATCGCCCTTGGTGATACCGGTCACCGAGATGATGACGTTATCGGTGTGGACCATGTCTTCGAGGGTCAGCACAACCTCAGCCTTAACCCCCATCTTGGCGCAACGCGCCAGCTCATCGGCACCCAGGATCCGGTTCTCGTCGGTTTCACCCTTAACCTTATGGCGTGGCAGCAAACGACCCTGCATGTCGCCATCGAGAGCACGAACCACGGCGGCAGAAACCACCCCTTCCGGAGCGCCACCGATGCAATAGAGCATATCGACGTCGTTATCCGGCAGACAGGTCAGCACAGAAGCTGCCACATCGCCGTCCGGAATGGCGAACACCCGCACGCCCATCTGCTGCATCTGACGGATGGCCTCATCATGACGCGGCTTGGCCAGCGTAATGACGGTGAGGCGATTGACCGGCTTTTCCAGCGCCGCCGCGACCGCATGGATGTTATCCACCAACGGCTTGTTCAAGTCGATCACACCCTTGGCCTTGTAGCCGACGATCAACT
>JAYRLO010000027.1:0-17020 GCA_041905215.1 Aeromonadaceae bacterium | reverse complement strand
CATCGTGGATCTCGATGATACGCTCGGCGTGAGCCGCCACCTGCATATCATGGGTGACCAGGATCAGCGTGTGGCCACGCTCATGTAACTCCTGCAGAATTTTCATCACCTCCTGGCCACTGCGGCTATCCAGGGCCCCCGTCGGCTCATCGGCCAGGATCACCTCGCCGCCGTTCATCAAGGCGCGGGCGATGCTGACCCGCTGCTGCTGGCCGCCGGAGAGTTGCCCCGGTTGATGGCGGACGCGATCGCTCAACCCCAGACGGGCCAGTAGTTGCGAGGCTCGCTCGTGGCGGGCCTCTTTATCGAGCCCGGCATACACGGCCGGGATCTCGACATTGCCGATGGCATCCAGATGTGGCAACAGATGATAGCGCTGGAAGATAAAACCGAAATGGTGGCGACGCAGGGCCGCCAGCTCATCGGCGGGCAGCTCTCGGGTCGAGCATCCCTTGATCACGTACTCACCGCGAGTCGGTCGATCCAGACAGCCGAGAATATTCATCAGCGTCGACTTGCCAGAGCCTGACGCCCCGACAATGGCCACCATCTCGCCAGGATAGATGCTGAGGTTGATATCTTTGAGGACGGCCACCTCCTGCTCCCCCGACAGGAAGCAGCGATCCAGCCTCGTCAGTTGCAATAACGGCTGAGTCATACGTTAACCCCGGGGTGGCGGGCCACGCCGTTCTGACGAGTTGGCTTGCTGCGCGGCCTCGGCACTCAGACTGTCACCGATCACCAGACGATCCCCTTCATTGAGCCCCTCGAGCACCTCGATATTGACGCTATCCTTACGCCCCGTGGTGATGGTTCTGGCCTCCGGTTGCCCATTGACCAACACCTGCACCTCGTAGCGGTTACTGGCCAGATGTTGTCCCAGAACACTCAACGGGATGGCGAGCGCCTGCTTGCTCTCACCGAGCACTATGGTGACTTGCGCCGTCATAGACACCCGCAGCTTATGGCCTGGATTTGGCACATCAAACAGGCCGTTGTAGTAGATGGCCGAGGAAGTCGAGGTGCTGCTCGTGCTACTGCTCTCTTCACTACTCTCGGACTCTGGCGCCGGCTCGATGGCCCGCATGACGCCCTGATATTCGGTGTCCGGATCGCCCAGAATGGTAAAGCGGGTAGCCTGCCCCGGTTGGACCCGGATCACATCGGCTTCGGAGATCTCGGCTTTGACCGTCATGGTGTCAAGATCCGCCAGTTTGAGAATAGTCGGCGCCGACTGGGAGGAGACGACCGTCTGCCCCTCCTCGGTAACGATGGCGATCACCACGCCATCCATGGGGGCGCTGATCTGGGTGTATCCCAGGTTAGCCTTGGCGGTATCCACCTTGATATGCGCCTGACGAATTTGGGCATCCAAAGAGCGAAGCTCAGCCTGGGTCTGCGTCAGCGCCGCCTGGGCCTGCTCCAGATCGGCTTGGGCCGTGGCATCCTGGCTACGCATCGTCTGCTGCCGTCGCAGCTCCAGCGAATACTGTTGCAACAGCGCCTGCTTGGCCTGCTTCTGGGCCATGACATCATCCAGTGCCGCCTCGGCATCGCGCAGATCGTTTTGCGGGATCACAGGGTCAATCACCGCCAGCAATTGCCCTTTTTTGACGCTGTCGCCCAGCTTGACCTTGAGCTGCTGTAGCTGACCGGAGACCTGAGCCCCGACATTGACCTGTTTGCGCCCTTCCAAAGTGCCCGTCGCCAGCACGGTTTCCCGGATATCCTGCCGACTGACTGGCACCGTCATAAACTCGACGGGCGTAGGCAGCAACCGGGGCCACAACCAACCGATACCGATCAGCAGGCCAACAACCCCCATCAGCACTCGCGTGCGATAGCGCAATAACCAGGACTTCATTCCCTCTCCTTGCATCATTGGATCATCGAAAGCCAAAGCTCCCGCAACCTGCGGAATAGTAAATAGCCTGCCGTCAGTAACTAAGTAACCTTACAAGATTTTTCACAACAAAAATGCGGCGTGCAAATAGCTAACTCACTGATCTTCATCAGGCAGCGCAACAGCGAACCACGACGACCATTTCATTTACCGGGCTACCGCACTACACTGTGCGCCCTTAATCTGCAATCTGTCTTGAGAGAAGCCCATGAGTACCTTTGTTTACCTGCAAAAAGAGCGCGAGCGCTCCCTGCTACGCCGTCATCCCTGGGTTTTTTCCAAGGCCATCGAAAACATCAAGGGCAAGGTTGCCCCAGGCGCGCCGGTCGAAATCTTCAGCCATGACGGTCGTTGGCTGGCACGCGGTGCCTGGTCACCCGAGTCGCAGATCCGCATTCGCATCTGGACCTTCACCCGCAGCGAGCAGATCGATACCGACTTCTTCATTCGCCGCCTGAGCGCCGCCCAACTGGGTCGCCAGGAGTTGATCGCCGAACAAGGCCTCTCCGCCTACCGTCTGGTAGCGGCTGAATCGGATGGTCTGCCAGGCATCATCATCGATCGCTACAACAATTATCTGGTCTGCCAACTGCTCTCGGCGGGCGCCGAGTATCACAAGCAGCAGCTGTTTGATGCCCTCAAGGAGCTGTTCCCCGAGTGCAGTCTGTATGAGCGCTCCGATGTTGCGGTGCGCAAAAAAGAGGGGCTGGCCGAGCGTCATGGTCTGGTCTACGGTGAGACACCACCCGATGAGCTGGTGATCGAGGAGAACAACGGCGTCAAGATCATCGTCGACATCAAGACCGGCCATAAAACCGGTTTTTATCTCGACCAACGAGACAACCGCGCCATTGCCGGTCGCTATGCCAAGGGGCGCAAAGTTCTCAATTGCTTCTGTTACACAGGC
Organism: Aeromonadaceae bacterium; assembly: GCA_041905215.1. Taxonomy (GTDB): domain Bacteria; phylum Pseudomonadota; class Gammaproteobacteria; order Enterobacterales; family Aeromonadaceae; genus Pseudaeromonas. The sequence continues at coordinate 14,210 of JAYRLO010000027.1, read as the reverse complement.
GCTTTTGGTGTTTACGCCCTGCGCGGCGGTGCCACAGAGGTGGTCAACGTCGATGTCTCCGAGCCAGCGCTGGCCATCGCCCGTCGCAACGCCGAGGTCAACGCCCTGGATCTGAGCCATGCCCAGTTCCACAAGCAGGACGTGTTCAAGCTGTTGCGGGATTGTCGCGAACGCGGCGAGAAGTTCGACATGATAGTGCTGGATCCGCCCAAGTTTGCCGAGAGCAAGGCCCAACTCGATGGCGCCTGCCGCGGCTACAAGGACATCAACCTGCTGGCCTGCCAGTTGCTCAACCCCAATGGCATCCTGCTGACCTTCTCCTGCTCGGGGCTGATGACCAGCGATCTGTTCCAGAAGATCGTGGCCGATGCGGCACTGGATGCTGGCCGTGAGGCGCAGATCCTCGAGCGCATGAGCCAGGCAGCAGACCACCCGATCAGCACCGCCTATCCGGAGGGTTTCTACCTCAAGGGGCTGGTTGTTCGCGTGCTGTAATGATTGGGGCGACGCGCCAAGGCGCGTCGCCATCGTTCTCGTCTCCACAGACACTACACACAACATAAAATGCATACCCACCCCAAGCGGCGTATACTGCGAGCGTTTTTGTTCCTGCTTGCGAGGCCTCGATGACAGATCCCATTTGTTTGACCCAATACAGCCATGGTGCTGGTTGCGGTTGCAAAATTTCCCCGAAAATTCTCGACACCATTTTGCAAAGTCAGCTTCCCGGCTTCACCGATCCCCGGCTCATCGTCGGTCATCAGAGCAAGGATGATGCCGCCGTCGTCGATCTCGGCGATGGACGCGGCCTGATCTCGACCACGGACTTTTTCATGCCCATCGTCGATGACCCCTTCTCTTTTGGACGGATCGCCGCAACCAACGCCATCAGCGATGTCTACGCCATGGGCGGCACCCCGCTGGTGGCCATCGCCATCCTCGGCTGGCCCATTAACCAACTCGGTGCCGAAGTTGCGCAAGCCGTCGTCGACGGTGGCCGCCAAGCCTGCCGGGATGCGGGCATCGCCCTGGCCGGTGGCCACAGCATCGACTCGTCGGAGCCTATCTTTGGCCTGGCAGTCAATGGCTTGGTGCAGCTGTCTGAGCTCAAACGTAACGACACGGCGTGCAGTGGCGATCTGCTGTTTCTCACCAAACCGCTGGGCATTGGCATCCTGACGACAGCACAAAAGAAAAAGCTGTTGCGCCCCGAGCATGGCCAGATTGCGATTGAGGCTATGTGCACGCTGAACAAGGCAGGCGCCGAATTTGCCAAACTGCCGGGGGTGACAGCCCTGACCGACGTCACCGGCTTCGGCCTGGGGGGCCACCTGCTCGAGATGTGCGAAGGATCCGGTCTGGACGCCCTACTGGATCTGGACGCAGTCCCCCTGCTGCCCGCCGTCGATGAGTATCTGGCGGCCGGTTGTGTCCCGGGCGGCACCCAGCGCAACTTTGCCTCCTATGGCCACAAGCTGGCCCCCGTGAGTGATCGCCAGCAGCAACTGTTGTGCGATCCTCAAACCAGCGGCGGCCTGTTGGTGGCGGTTCGCCCGGAGGCGCGTGCCGCATTCGAGCAGTGTGCCCAGCAGCTGGGGCTGAGCCTGGTCCCCATCGGTCAACTGGAGGATCACACTTCCGAGGTTCGTATCCGTCTCGGGAAGCTGGCATGACGAATCTCCCCCTCATCGAGGATTATGCAGCGCTGTTTTTACGGTCGCGCCCGCTCATCGATCTGCGTGCCCCCTGCGAATTTGCGGAAGGTGCGTTTCCTTCCGCCATCAATCTGCCGCTGCTCACCGACAGTGAACGGGCAGCAGTTGGCACCTGTTTCAAACAACAGGGTCAGCAGGCGGCCATCGCGCTGGGTCATCAACTGGTGCAGGGTGATGTCCGAGAGCAGCGGATGCAGGGGTGGCTGGCGCAGATCAGCCAACACCCGGATACCGTGATCTACTGCTTTCGGGGCGGTCTTCGTTCACAAACGGTCCAGCAGTGGCTCGCTGAACAGGGTTGTGTGGTTCCCCGCGTCGCCGGAGGTTACAAGGCGCTGCGCCAATTTCTCATGCAGACCCTGGAGCGGATCACCACCCACTCCCCCTTGTGGCTAGTCACGGGGATGACCGGCAGTGGTAAGACCGATCTGCTGGCCCGCGTTCCCGCAGCCGTCGATCTGGAGGCTCATGCCAATCACCGCGGCTCCAGCTTCGGTGCCTTACCACAAGGACAACCGGGCAATATCAACTTTGAAAATGGGCTGGCCATCGAGTTACTGCAGCGCGAGCGCCGTGGGCAGACCCATCTCATCATGGAAGATGAGAGCCGCATGATCGGCCGTTGCACCCTGCCGCTGCCGCTGTTCAGCACCATGGAGCTGGCACCCTTGATCCTGCTGGAGGCGCCTCTCGCCGAACGGATCGCCCGGATCCAGCGCCAGTATGTCGATGAACTGCTGCAACTGTTCGTCGCACAACTTTCGGAGCCGCAGGCCGCCCGTCAGGCACTGACCGATTTCCTGTTGCAAGCAATCGGTAAACTTGAGCGACGTCTGGGTGGGGATCGCTATCGGTCGATGCAAGGAGCACTCACCGAGGCGCTGCAAGCCCAATTCGAGCGAGGCGACTCGTCCGGGCACCACGTCTGGATTGAGCGTCTGCTGACCGATTACTATGACCCGCTCTATCAGCGCAGTCTGCGCACCCACAGCGAGCGGATCGTGTTCCGGGGTGAAGCCGATGCCTGCTACGACTATCTGCAGCGGCTGAGTTTTACGCATCCGCCACGTTGAGTCTGTTGAAGGAATCTGATTGATGTTGCTCTGTTTTGGCGATTCCAATACCTGGGGTTTTTCACCGAAGGGTGGCCGTTACGCCGCCGAGTCGCGCTGGCCCAATCGGCTGGCCACTCTGCTCGACGTTGACCTGAGTGCCGAGGGGCAACCAGGCCGCACTCTGCGTGCTGAAAAACCCGAGCTGGGTCTGGTGTCCGGATTCACCGATTGGCAACGCGCACTGCGCCGCTCGCCTCGTCAGATTATCCTGGCCCTGGGTATTAACGATCTGGCGGCTGGAGCATCCCCGACCGACTGTGTGGCAAGCCTTGAAAGCTATCTGCAGAGCTGGCGCGAGTTGTCTCCAGACTCAAGCCTGCTGTTACTGGCACCCGCACCGTTAGGCCGCCTCAGCGGAGGTTGGCTACGACTGTTTGCCAATCAACAGGAGGCGAGCCGCGAACTGGCTCCCCTCTGGTCTGCGTGCGCGGCCCGCTGGAACCTCGATTGTCACCACTGTGGCCCAGATTTTATCCCCGGCGACGATGGGCTGCACTGGACCGCCGAGTATCATGCTGAGCTAGCCTCGGCACTGGCAACCCGGCTTCGGGGTTAGCGTCAGGCTTGATGGCGGCATCCATGCCGCCAACACTCTGCTTTTCGTCCCTGACTCCTTCCTCTATTTGCTGAGCCGATCACCTCTGTGTCCGCATCGTCAGCAATCCAACTCAACATGGCCTACCATGTAACTTAAACACAGCGACACTTCTACCCCGTGAGGTTGTGTATGCGGACCCAGTGCTACAGAGGGTGGCAATTGGTGGTTCTGCTCCTCATCTGGACAATGAACTGCCCGGCAAGAGCGAAGGATGTCCTGTTCGCGGCGGTAGACAATTCCCCCCCGTTTCTCATGACCAAAAAATCCGTTACCTCCGATGCAGGTGTTGACGGTATTGATTGGGAGTTGCTGCAAGAGCTCTCCTATCGCACCGGTGTTCAAATTTACCCGCTTCATTATCCACTGATGCGGGCATTAAAAGACATGCAAGCAGGCAGGGTCGATTTAATAACCAGCCTGTATAAAACCAAAAAGCGCAGCGAATATATTGGCTATCTGGACACGCCCTATTACTCCTGCCACGTCCAGTTCTATGCGCCACCCGAATTGGCCCAAAAAGTTCAAACCTATGGTGACCTTTATGGGAAGAACATCGGCTACCTGCGTGGCGCCGAGTACTTTCCACAATTCGACGCCGACAAAAAGCTCAAGCGACATCCAGTGACGACCGTCCAACAATTACCTGGGAAGCTATTGAAGCGGTACGATCAGCTCTTCATCGGAACTGACTGCCAAATCAATTACATGCTCAAGGATATGGGGTTATCCGAGGCAATAGTGCCCACACAGTACAATCCTGGATACAAGCTGGATCTCTATATTGGCTATAGCAAAACTGCCAACATAGGCGACAAATTGCCCGCCTTGAATAGTGCCCTCGCTGAGTTGGTGGCCGAAGGTTGGGTCGATAAGATCGCGCAATCCTATATGAATCCACCTGCTTTTTAAGCCGCTGCCACAATAAACCTCGTTCATCATTCATGGCTGAATTTATTCCGGACACCCCGTCATCACAGACACGGCGAGCTGATGTCCGGATTGGATGAACGCTGGTTCAAAAACCGTGGTCAGGCTAGAATCGCTCGCATCGATGTTATCGTTGTGCAGGAATTTGTATGCTCAAGTATCAGATAGTGCCCGTCACCCAGTTTATGCAAAACTGCACCCTGCTCTGGTGCGATGAAACCCACGAAGCGGCGCTCGTCGATCCCGGTGGAGAAACCTCCCGTCTGTTGCGCGCCGTTCAAGAGCGGGGGCTGACGCTCACCGGCATCTGGCTCACCCACGGACATCTGGATCATGTCGGTGCTGCCGACGAATTGCGGCAGACAACCGGATGCCCCATCACGGGGCCACACAAAGCCGATGCCTTCTGGCTGGAATCCCTGCCCGCACAATCCGAGATGTTTGGTTTTGCCCGAACCGAATCATTTGTTCCCGATCGCTGGCTTGAAGAGGGTGATGTGCTGACCCTTGGTCAGCAGCAGATGGAGGTACGCCACTGCCCTGGGCATACACCGGGTCATGTGGTGTTTATCAGTCAGCAGAGCAAGCTGGCATTGGTTGGGGATGTTCTGTTTCAAGGCTCCATCGGCCGTACCGACTTTCCGAAGGGTAATCACGCCGATCTGATAGCCAGTATTACCGACAAGCTGCTACCGCTGGGCGACGAGATGACGTTTATTCCTGGACATGGCCCCAACTCGACCTTCGGTCGTGAGCGCGTGAGTAATCCATTCTTGACGCAGCCAATCTGGTAACCCCACCACGTCACACCCGGATCTGGCTCTCTGCCTAGAGGGCCAGATCCATCTCCTCATCAGGCCACAGCAGATCCGCAAGCGCCGAGAAGTTGTTGACCACACCATCGAGTTGCTGACGGCAGCCCCCATTTTCGATGGCGGTGAATACAGGATTATCCATCATCACGGCATGGATCCCGGTCTGCTTGGCCGTCAGCAACCCGAGGGGATTTCCTCCCACATAGAGGATCCGCTCCGGTGCCAGGCGCTGAGCGATAACTAGTTTTCGGTAGTGCTGCAGGTTCAATTTTGAAAACCGGTTATCGTGAATGATCTGTGTGGGTGCCATCAAAGCCCTCAGTGGGCGCAGATCCGGATCACCGACCGGCAAGCCAGTGAGCACCTTGACATTGATGTGTCGTCGGTGACATTGCTCCAAGAAGCGATTCCATTCACTCAGGCAAGGCGGTACCGCAGAGACAAGCTCCAGGATCCGAGGCTTCAACTGGGATTGACCAAAGGCATGCAATAAAAAATCGAGCATCATGGCCGGAGGCGTCGGCAGCAGGCACTGATACATCTTGCGATAGTCATCGAAAGGCACACTCCTGTGCTTGCAAATCTCCTGGTAGGAAATCTGCAACAGTATCTGGCTGCTGCTGCGTGCAACCACCCCCTCATAGTCAGCCAGGATCAACCGGATATTCTTATCGCGCATGCCTATCCTCCCGTAACCCGCATCACACAACGATGCAGGCGAGCCAATGATGACAGCAAACATGAACAAGAGAGACGATTCAGCGCCTCACCAATGGGGCTCTAATCGCCCTGACTCACATCGACGAGCGATTGGTTCAGGTATATAGGACTGACATCATTACAAATCCATATCTCTCAGCAGCTTAGCATTCACAGCTTGTCGTTTAGAAGACAAAAACTGCGAGGCGTGTGTCACTTTGGCAGGAAAACCGGTTGCACCACCCCGACTCGAGGCAAAAGCGGCGACCTTCACTCCGCCCCGGCTCCACAGGATCCGTCTGGTGCGCACGATGCTCATCTATGCATCGCTCTCGAAGTAACGCCGGGATGCTAAATTAATCAACCAGGGTTAGAACGTAAGTTTTCGCTAAGTCGGTGGCAATATCAGGATCATCTTATGATAATTGTCCCCCTAAAGGACTAGGCATCAGACCACGGAGCAATGCGTTCATGCGACTCTACCGGCGAGCAAGACGGCAAGACGAAAAAATCGACAGAATTGAGGCCATATTGGCTTCTGCAAAGAATCTGCTGGCCACCAATTCGCTCGACGAATGCAATCTCACCACCATCGCCAGCGATGTCGGGATCACCAAGGCAGCCCTGTACCGATACTTCCGCGTCAAGGAGTTGATCTTTTTAGAACTCTATCGACGGGAGTTGGCCATTCTGGCTCCGGCACTGCAAGAGGCTTTCAAGACCCCCAATGTCGAGGTTCTCGCCGCCACGCTGACGCAGCAACCCATTTTTTGCAAACTGACCGCCGTGCTGGGTGATGTGTTGGAAAAACCGCTCACCGAAGATGAGGCTGCTGATTTCAAACTCTATGTATTGCAAACATTTGAGCCATTGTGTGTTCAGCTCAATGAGCAATTTGGCATGAACCAGCCGCAGGTCATCGCCTTGCTGATGCATATCACCTCGGCAATCGTCGGCTGCTGGAAACTCAGTCACCCCAGCCCCATGATGGATGCAGCATTGCAACAAAGGGAAGAGTTAGCGCATTTCCGTCTGGATTTCGCCACCTTCTTGCAGCAGCACCTCACCATGCTGCTGGGCCAGATGCTGCCGAGTAACTAAAGTCCAAAAAAAGCAGGTGCCACCCGGCACCTGCTGCATATCAAGAGTCTACTCACGCCATCAGCGGTTAAAAGGCCAGCCCCTCCGCATTTAAACCGTCAAATAGGTGCGGATCAGTGATTCATCCAGCTCGGCCATGGCACCAGAGGCGACGTTGCGACCGCGATCCAGCAGACAGAAGGTGTCGCCGACCTTGCGAGCAAAGGGCAGTTTTTGCTCGACCAGCAGCACCGTCAGGCCAATCTCCCGATTCAGACGACGAATGATGTCGCCAATCTCCGCCACCACATTGGGTTGGATCCCCTCGGTGGGCTCATCCAGGATCAGCAGTTTCGGATCCAGCACCAGCGCCCGACCGATGGCCAGTTGTTGCTGCTGACCACCGGAGAGATCCCCGCCCCGCCGCTGCTTCATGGCCTTGAGAACCGGAAACAGCTCATAGATGAACTCCGGGATCTGCCGCTGACTATCACGCCGCGCAGGCAGCCCGATGCGCAGATTCTCCTCCACCGTTAATAGCGGGAAGATCTGCCGCCCTTGCGGCACGTAGCCAATCCCCAGCTCGGCACGCCGCTCCACCGCCAGCGGTGTGATGTTCTGCCCATCAAACCAGATCTGACCACTGGTGAGCGGCAGCTGTCCCATCAAGGTATTGAGCAGTGTGGTCTTACCCACACCGTTGCGCCCCATCAGACAGAGACATTCACCCTTGTCCAACTCCAGGTTCAGATCCCACAGGGTATGGGACTGGCCATAGAATTGATTGATAGCATCAATTTTCAGCATGGGCTCTCCCCCAGATAGACTTCAATCACCTTGGGATCGGCTTGTACCTGGGCCATGGTGCCCTCGGCCAGTACCGATCCCTGATGCAATACGGTGACCCGATTGGCGATGCTGCGCACAAAATCCATATCATGCTCCACCACCACGACCGAATGTTCGCCAGCGAGGCCCGTCAACAGTTCTGCGGTGCGCTCCATCTCCTGATGGGTCATACCGGCTACCGGTTCGTCCACCAGCAGCAGTTGCGGGCGTTGCATCAGCAGCATGCCGATCTCCAACCACTGTTTCTGGCCATGCGAGAGCACCCCGGCCAGCCGCTTGCGCTCTGGAACCAGACCAATGAGCAGTAACACCTGATCCAGATAGTCCCGCCCCTCGCCGCGCAGTTGACTGCGGAAGGTCTGCCACACCCGTTTGTTACCCGCCATGGCCAACTCCAGGTTCTCCTCCACGGTCAGCGGTTCAAACACGGTCGGTTTCTGGAACTTGCGGCCGATGCCGACCTCGGCAATCGCCGGTTCATCCAGGCTCAGCAGATCGATGTTCTGTCCGAACCAGGCCGAGCCGGAATCCGGCCGCGTCTTGCCGGTGATCACATCCATCATGGTGCTTTTCCCGGCACCGTTCGGCCCTATGATGCAACGCAGCTCACCGGCCTTGATGTAGAGATTGAGGTTATTGAGCGCCTTGAATCCATCGAAGCTGACGCTGATATCTTCCAGATAGAGGATCATGCCATGAGTCAGGTTCAAGTCCGGTTGTTGCCGCGGCGAGAAACGCTCACGCCAGTAGTCGGTGGAAAATAGCTCTCGGGTATTGGCTAACATATTCATGCTTGCGCCTCCTTGCGTTGTAACAGCCCCATCACACCCCGTGGCAGAAATAGCGTCACCAGCACGAACAGCGCGCCCAGGGCATAGAGCCACTCATCGGGCAACACGCCGGTAAACACCGACTTGGCATAGTTGACCAGCAAGGCCCCGAGCACGGCGCCATACAGTGTCGCCCGCCCGCCGACCGCGACCCAGATCACCAGCTCGATGGAGTTGAGCGGGGAAAACTCGCCCGGGTTGATAATGCCTACCTGTGGCACATACAAGGCACCGGCAATACCGGCCAGCATGGCCGAGAAGACAAACAGCGCCAGCTTGAACCATTCCACCCGATAGCCGATGAAGCGGGTGCGCATCTCGGCATCGCGGATCGCTACCGCCACCCGTCCGAGCTTGGAGCTGACGATGAGACGACAAGCCACATAACCCAGGGTGAGCGCCAGGGCCGAGAGCACGAACAGCGTGATACGGGTACCGGGTGCCGTCAGGGAAACCCCCAGCAGATCCTTGAAATCCGTCAGGCCGTTATTGCCGCCAAAGCCCATCTCGTTGCGGAAAAAGGCCAACATCAGAGCATAGGTCAGTGCTTGCGTCATGATGGAGAGATAGACGCCGGTGACCCGTGAGCGGAATGCCAGAAAGCCAAACACGAACGCCAGAATCCCCGGCACCAGCAGGATCAGCAGCAGTGCCACCGGAAAATGTCCGACCCCCTGCCAGAACCAGGGCAGCTCGCTCCAGTTGAGGAACACCATGAAATCCGGCAGCTCGGCATTGCCATAGACACCCCGATCACCGATCTGGCGCATCAGGTACATGCCCATCACATAACCGCCCAAGGCAAAGAAGGCGGCATGGCCCAGGCTCAGGATCCCCAGATAGCCCCATACCAAATCCAGTGAAACCGCCAGCAGGGCGTAACAGAGATATTTACCCAGCAAGGTGATGGTGTTGCTACCCACATACAGGGCACTACTCTCGGGCAGCAGCAGGTTGGCTGCCGAGGCCAGCAGCACACCGAGCCAGATCAGGGCCAGCAAGATCAGGCCCCGTTTATCCTGCAACAATGACGAAGCCATACTTTTTGCGGCTATATGCGACAAGGCCATGCGTTAACCCTCCACGGCGCGGCCGCGCTGCGGAAACAGACCGCGCGGACGTTTTTGAATAAACAGAATGATGGCGACCAGGATCAGGATCTTGGCCAGCATGGCACCGGCGAGTGGCTCCAGTAGCTTGTTGGCCACGCCGAGTGTCAATCCGGCAACCAGCGTGCCCCACAGATTGCCCACCCCGCCAAACACCACCACCATGAAGGCATCGATGATGTAGCTCTGACCCAGATTCGGCCCCACATTGGTCAGCTGCGACAGCGCGACCCCGGCAATACCGGCAATCCCCGAGCCCAGACCGAAGGTCAGCGCATTGACCCGAGCCGAACGCACTCCCATGTTGCGGGCCATGGTCCGGTTCTGAGAGACGGCCCGCACCTCCAGTCCCAGACGGCTGCGCTTGAGCAGCCACATCAATCCGGCAAACACCAGCAGCGTGAAGGCAATGATCACCAAGCGGTTGAGCGTCAAAGAGAGAAAGTCGTTAATGACCCAGGTGCCGCTCATCCAGCTCGGCATCACCACGGTCTGGTTCAGGGGTGAGAAGATGGAGCGCACCGCCTGCTGCAGCAGCAGACTGATACCGAAAGTCGCCAGCAGGGTTTCCAGCGGGCGGCCATAGAGAAAACGGATCACCGAGCGCTCGATGAGGATACCCACGCTACCTGAGACCAAAAACGCCGCGGGGACCGACAGCAACAAGGCAAGACCGGGTTGCTGCGGCAGCCACTGTTGCAACACGAAGGTGGTATAGGCGCCCAGCATCATCAGCTCCCCATGGGCCATGTTGATGACCCCCATGACGCCGAAGGTGATGGCCAGGCCGATCCCCGCCAGCACCAGCACAGATCCCAGGCTGATGCCGAAATAGAGGGTCTCGATACCAGAATAGAACTGTTCAGAGTGCTGCAGACTCTTGAGTGCCTGCCCCGCCTGGTGTCGAACCTGGGCATCGCTGTCGGATTGCGCCAGGGATTTGAAGCGCTCCAGCACCAATGGATGGCGCAGGGGGGCAACCTGGTCAATTGCCCTCAAGCGAGCCTCGCGAGTTGGCGCATCGAGTTGGGTAAAGGCGATAACACCCGAGAGCCACTGTTTGACCTGGGGATCTGTTTCCTGAGCCAGCCGAGCCTGGAGGGTTGCGACTTGTTCTCCCGACAGCTTGCCAAGCATGGACTTGACCGCGTCCAGACGCTTATCGGCATCCGGATCGCTCAAGGCCAATCCCGAAGCCAATGCTGCGAGCTGCTCGCGTAGCGCATTATTGAGCCCGACCCGTTTGAAATCACGTGACTTGCCTTCGACAGCGGACCCACTTTGCAAGCCGATAAAATGGCTCGCCTCACGCACCACTAACTGCTTATCACCCTTGCGATAGTAGAGATTGCCACTATCCAGGGCAGTAAACAGGGTGGCGACGTAGGGCTGGCCGCTGCCAGCAAGCACACTGATAGCCTGCTCCTTCTCGGAGAAACTCTTCCCTGTCAGCACCAGCAGGGCCTGGTCCGGACTCAGGGTATCGGCGGCCAGCGTTGCAGGAACCCACAGGGAAAGGATTAGCCCGAACAGTGCCATCAGGCCATGGCGAAGCGTGACGGCTAGAGTGCTAGCCCGTCGTCCCCCGCTTAAATGGGGTACTTGCCTTATGCTCCATGCTTGCATCTTGGCGTCCTTCAGTTGAATGAATCGATATGATGAAACGTGATGAGGAGGATGGCTCGACAGCATCAGGCCTAACCGCCTCTCACCAGGAGTTGCCCCCGGCTTTCGCTCGGGGGCAAACCTACTACTTTTTTCCCAGCCACCGAACCAACCCTGAGGCGTGACTCGGCGGCTTGCCTCGTCTTACTTGCCGCTACCGCCACACTTGCCGGTTTTGACATTGAAGTTGCCGCAGGCTAAGGGCTTGCGCCAATCGGCGATCAGATCCTTGGAGCCCGGCAGATAATCCGACCATTCGTCACCCGCGACCGTACCCTTGGTTTCGGAGACCACTTCAAACTGGCCATCGTCCTGGATTTCACCAATCAGCACCGGCTTGGTGATGTGATGGTTTGGCATCATGGCCGCGTAACCTCCGGTCAGATTCGGTACCGTCACGCCGATCAGCGCCTCCTGAACCTTCTCCGGATCCGTGGTCCCGGCCTTCTCTACCGCCTTCAGCCACATGTTGAAGCCGATATAGGTGGCTTCCATCGGATCGTTGGTGGTGCGACTCTCCTTGCCAGTGAACTTGTGCCACTGCTCGATAAAGTCACTGTTCTCGTCGGATTCCACGCTCTGGAAGTAGTTCCAGGCAGCCAGGTGACCCACCAGCGGCTTGGTGTCGATACCGGAGAGCTCCTCTTCACCCACCGAGAAGGCAACCACTGGAATATCCTTGGCCGAGATACCCTGGTTACCCAACTCCTTGTAGAAGGGCACGTTGGCATCGCCGTTGATGGTGGAAACCACGGCAGTCTTCTTACCGGCGGAGCCAAATTTCTTCACATCGGAGACAATCGACTGCCAGTCGGCATGACCGAACGGGGTGTAGTTGACCATGATGTCGGAAGCCGGGACCCCCTTGGCCTTCAGATAGGCCTCGAGGATCTTGTTGGTGGTACGCGGGTAGACATAGTCAGTCCCGAGCAGAGCCCAACGCTTGACTCCATTGGCCATCAGGTAATCCACCGCCGGGATGGCTTGCTGGTTTGGTGCCGCACCGGTGTAGAACACATTTTTGGAGGACTCTTCACCTTCATACTGCACCGGATAGAACAGAATGCTGTTGAGCTCTTCGACTACCGGCAACACTGACTTGCGCGAAACTGAGGTCCAGCAACCGAAGATGGCCGCCACCTTATCCTTCTGGATCAACTCACGCGCCTTTTCGGCAAACAACGGCCAGTTGGAGGCTGGATCCACGACAACCGGCTCCAGCTTCTTGCCCAACACGCCACCCTTCTTGTTCTGCTCCTCGATCAACATCAGCATGGTGTCCTTGAGGGTGGTCTCGGAAATCGCCATGGTGCCGGAGAGCGAATGCAGCACACCGACCTTGATGGTGTCATCGGCGGCGAATGCCCCTGCAGAGACCATGGCCAGCGCCAGCAATGACAGACGGGAGGCTTGCTTGAATGGGTTCTTTTTCATGAAACATCTCCTTGTTAAATGATGGTCAGCCCACGTGTGTCGTGAAACTTCCCCTACGCTTGGGCTCAACCACAATTGGCGATACCCCTTGGTCTTGCATGAACTCACGCGAATGAGTCTTCCACCTGCCGCGGCTTGACCGCCCGCTCCCGGGCGGCATGCAACATGTGCAGGGTGATTTTGCGCACCTCGGCCTTACTGGCCTCGATGTGCGACTTCAGCAACCGCAACGCTTCTTCGCTGCGGCGTTTGAGGACGGCGCCCAAGATGGCACCGTGCTCGCTGTAGGTGGCCGCAATGCGCGGCCCTTGGGTAAAATCCAGACGCCGGATGATGCGGATACGCTCGCTGACGCTCTGGTGCACTGCTGCCATCTCCCGGTTACCAGCCGCCGCCACCAGCAGACAGTGGAACTGCTCATCGAGCCGGGAGACCAACTGACCATCGACCAGCCGCTCTGCCTCTGCCACCAGCCAGGTCTGCTTGAGCTGATCCAGCTCCGGCCCTTGCAACGGGCCATCACACAAACGGCGTACCGCGGCCTCTTCCAACACGATGCGCAGATCGTAGAGATCCTCGAAGTAGGCAAAGTCGAAGGGGCGAACCTGCCAACCACTGCGGAAATAGACCTCCACATACCCCTCCTGCTGCAGACGATAGAGGGCATCACGCACTGGGGTACGGCTCACATCCATCCGCTCGGCCACTTCGTTTTCACTGAAGCGATCGCCCGGCAACAAGGAGAAGTTGAAGATCTGCTCCTTGAGTTCGGCGTAGACCCGATCCGCCCGATTGATTGGTCTGGGTTTGGGCTCGCCCAAGCGCCGGGTGTTGCTGTGCTCTGATGTCATGGGGTTATCCTCATTGGGTGCCGCAGTTTGCCTATCGCCGTTAGCAGCCGAAACTCAGGCCACCAGCTCCGGCTCGCCGGCCTCGATATAGAGCAGCGCATCCCCGGCCTGGACCGGACGCCCCGCCTTGCAACTGATGCGGCTGACTACGCCATCGACCGGGGCATAGATGGAAAATTCCATCTTCATCGCCTCGACGATGAGCAGCGGCTCGCCCGCCTTGACGCTCTGACCAGGTTCCACCAGCAACTTCCAGATGTTGCCGCTGATATCGGCCTCGACAGCCTGGTGATCCTCGGGGATTCCCTCCTCCTCGCCGAGCGCTTCACCGAGCTCAGCCAGTTGCTGCTCCTCGCTCTGCCACAGGGCCACCTCCCGAGTGAAGGCGGCCTGTTGACGGCTCTTGAAGGCGTCGATGCTCTGCTGGTTGTCATGGATAAACTGCTCGTAGGCACCCAGCGAGAAGATCTCCTCCTCGATGCGGATCTGTGCCTTGCCTTCGCGGAACTGCTCGCGCAACACA
>JAYRLO010000026.1:11617-17147 GCA_041905215.1 Aeromonadaceae bacterium | reverse complement strand
TGCAGCTTGGATATAAGTCTATAGGGCATGTGGTATCGGTTTTGTTGCAAAGGCAATAACGAGCCCTCACTGAGCACAGGCTCCTGACCGTCACAGCCGATTGTGCGCTGTGGATGGTGATAGCTAGCACTGGTGATGTTAATTCTGTTCGTCAATGTGGGGGGCTAATGCAGGGTGATTTGAAGTTATTCAGAAAACGGTGGTGGGGTTTCTTTGTTTTATCCCCGTTGTGCCTGCTTTTTGCGTTACCCATTGCTCTGATTGCCATCGACAACCTCAAAACTGGTAATTGGGTTGGTGCCATCATAGGTTTTATTATTGCGGGTGTCTGCTTGTTGGTGTGCGTCGGTTTGTACGCACCATATACTTTTTTCTATGCATTCAAACTAGTTGGGCTGATCGTCTTTTTAGGTTATGTGGCTTATGCGATCGACTGCCTGCAAGCAGGGATTATCTATGCCGCTACGCGAGCTGAGCCTGCATTTATCAACGCCATGACGGGGTTGTTTTATTGGGGGATCCCGGGCTGGGTGCTATTTGCCAAACTTAACAGGCCGGAGTGTTCCCCGTACTCAGATGATGGGCGGCTCATTAATCTGCCATCGGACGATAGACCTCTGGATCAGGAGGATAGTACCGAGTAACGATTCATACGGTCGCTGGCTGTCCGGGCCAATAACGGTGTTAGTCAGATGATTGAAGTGCGGATATGTGGCGGGATGTGTGCTGAATAAGCCCCAAACTGATTGCAGCCTGGGGCTTATTTTCATTAGATCAGGAAGTCTTCGAGCTTCTTGCCTTGTTCTTCAATGGCGCGACGGATTGGCAGCGGTTGACGGCCTTGGCCAGTCCAGGTGCGCTGTTCGCCGTTGTCATCGGTATAATGATACTTGGCTGGACGCGGGGCACGTTTGGCGGTAGTGGTCGCTTGAGGGGCGTCGGCTGTTCCCATCAGTTCAGAGACATCGATACCGTCGGCTTGCATCATTTGAATATACTGACGAACCTTCTGTGCATGGGCTTCACGAGCCTTTTGCTCTTGTTCTTTTTGGCCACGCAGCTCCTCGATGACGGCCGTCAGCTTGGACAAACCTTCTTCAAGTTGTTCCAGCGTCAGGTCACGGGCTGCGGCTTTCAGGCTGCGGGAATTGAGCAGAACCTTAATAAAATCTGACATATCTATTCCTAATTGAATCTGTTAGGTACCAGGGGAATTCGATGTTCCCGCAGGGGGTGTTTTTTATAGCCAGTCTCGATTCTAAATTTAATGAAGTAATAATGCAATATCGGTTATCTGAAAGCGTGCTGAGTAGCTGGAACTATTAATCAACGGATTGTTTAATGCACTCAATGCAGCACATTGATAAAAACAAATTCAAGACCACCAATTCAGCTCTGGCGGTGTTCGATACCTAGATGTTGGCTACTTTTTCTGCGGTAACTTCATGATATGGTCAGACTCTAATGCACCACTATATTGGGCGCTGTGCGATTGTGTGTAATCTCTATTCTCTCATCTTTCTCAGCAAGGGTTTTTGCCTGCGTAATGGTCACTTATCTATATGATATATAAATGGAAAATAGCTAACACGCCCTCTGGGCGACACACCAAAAGCGGCAGGAGTGGCATGTTTGCAAGCAGATGGTGACCGTTGCGGTGATAGTGGTTTTCCTGTTTTTATTCGAGTCATCTATCCAGATAGTATTTGAAGGGAATCATCATGCAGATCGGTTTTTATAAAAAATATGCGTTATTAGCGGTGGTGTTGTTTGCCGTGGAGCTATCGATCGCTCTGTTCATCAATGATGCATTCATCCGACCGTTTCTGGGGGATGTATTCGTCGTGATGTTGCTTTTTTATCTTTGCAAGAGCTTTGTAGCGGTAAGCGATCAAGGTTTGATACTGGCCGTGCTTCTCTTTTCATTTGCCGTAGAGATTGGTCAATATTTTCGGTTGGCCGAGCTATTAGGAGTGATGGACTGCAAAATCGCCAGGATTGCCATTGGTTCTACGTTTGATGCTAAAGATCTGCTGGCCTATGCAATAGGTGCGGCTCTGTTGTCTGCGATGACTTCGTGTCGCCGAGTCCGTCATGGGTGACGTTCATTCGCGGTCTCCAGTGTTGGTTATTTGCATGGGATTTATCGGAACATGAAATATGCCTTTTGGGGTCAATCGCTGTTTTGTCGCTGACGATAAATACTGGCGCACCCAAGGAGCGGATCTTCAGCACAGACAGCGAGGTGCGTATGTGGTACTGTGCTTTTCTACAGTATCACAGCATCAACCGGCGGGAGCCCAGCAATGAATGCACAACGCACGCTTAATGATTGGCTAGTTTACTTTCGAAAAGCCAATAACCGCGCCAATCTGGATGCTCTGATCGTCTTGGCCCGTAAAGCCCAGCCAACCTGTTGGTCCCTGATTGAACAAGCGGCTGAACATCGGGAAGCCGAAATCAATCAAGGTGAACAGTTCTCTATCTACGATTAGTCCTCGGCCACCGTCGAGATCGGATGGTCTCTGGCGGCCTGTCATAAGGATTGGTGGTTCTCGCATTGCAGTCGGGTCTGATAGACCACCACCGAATTACGTCCACCTTCTTTGGCGTGGTACATGGCGCAGTCTGCATTCGCGGTTAACACCTCCACAGAGCTGCCATGATCCGGCGATAACGCCACCCCGATGCTGGCTGATATCTCGAAGTGGTGTTCCTGATAGGGAAGTGGTTGACTCAGCGTATGCCGGACCTTCTCGGCGATCCGGATGGCGTTTTCTTCATCGCTGATGTTGGGCAACAGCACGACGAACTCATCACCACCAATGCGTCCGACGGTATCGGATGTCCGCACGCTTGCGGTTATGCGCAGAGCGACCTGTTGTAATACCCAATCGCCGACCGCATGACCGAAGTTGTCATTGATGGGCTTGAATTTATCGAGGTCGATAAAGAGTACCGCCAGCGGACTACCTTGGCGCTTGGCTTGAGCCAGGCTCTGGGTTACGCGGTCGAAAAATAGCAGTCGGTTGGGCAAATTGGTCAGCAGATCGTGATGCGCCAGGTAGGCGATCCGTTCATGGGTCTGTTTCTGCTCCGTGATGTCCATTTTTACCGCCACATAATGGCTGGTGACCCCCTGATCATTTTTGACGGGGGCTATACGTGCCTCTTCCCAGTAAATCTCACCTGATTTTCGTCGGTTGATGAGTTCGCCGGTCCAGGGCTCTCCGGCAACAAGATGGTGCCACATATCCTCAAATACCGACTTATCGTTAAGGCCGGAGTTGAGGAGCCTGGGGTTTTGTCCTATAGCTTCGGCGGCCGAGTAGCCGGACTCTTCCAGAATATAGGGGTTCACGTACAGAATGGTGCCGTTCACATCGGTAATGACGATGGAGGTTGGGCTCTGCGCGAGGGCCATGGACTGGATCCGGAGTTGTTCCTGGGCCTGGCGGATTTCGAGCAGACTTTGTTGTAGGGCTCGGGTTCTTTGCAGCAGCATGACATGAACACGCACACGAGCTCGCAATACATCGGTATTGATGGGCTTGTGGATAAAGTCGACCGCGCCATCGGAGAGTGCCCGCGTCTCGCTCATGATGTCCGTCTTGGCCGTGATGAAGATGACCGGAATGTGGCGAGTACGCGGATCCTGTTGCAAGATTGCATTGACCTCGTAGCCATCCATCTCCGGCATCATCACATCCAGCAGGATGAGATCCGGTAGCTCGGTAGTTTGCAGTAACGCCAGAGCCTGCCGTCCGGAGGTTGCAAAGCTCAGTTCGTAGTCATCCTCCAGGGCACCCAGCAACAGCTCGATGTTGGCCGGGGTGTCATCGACGATCAGAATGCGCGTTACTGTGCTGCTTTCCATCATTCGAGTTTCCACCCTTGAGACGCCGCGAGCTGCTGCAATAAGCGCAGTGCCGTTTCAAAGTCCAGCCGGGCGATGGGCCTGGCAATTCGCGCATAGGGCTCTTGCAGTGGACTGTTGGCCACGAGCGTTTCAATCTCGCTGCTCAGACGGCGAGCCTTGCTTTGCCCCGCGGCGAGCATGCTCTGAAGCTCGCTGATTTTCGGGAGCACAGTCTCGATACCCAGATCATCGCCTTTGGTCGATGAGAGTGGGTTAGCCGCTGGCATCGTTGCGCTAGAGGGCATGGTCAGCAAGGGTTCGATAGCTACCAGCACCTGATGTAACTGGTGTAAGAAGTCATCTTGCAGGGCTGCGTTGTTCTGCTGAAGCTGCTGATTGAATGGCACCGCCAGATCAAACAGGCTCTCGGCTCCGATGGTCGAGGCCAGCCCCTTGATTGTATGTACCAATCGGGCGGCGGTGGCAAAATCCTGTTGTTCGATTGCGGTTTTGATTTGCTCCGGTGCGTGCTGAAAATCCTGATAGAAACTCTCTAGCACGCGACGAAGGACTCCCCAGCCATTGGGGCCCATCAACCTGGCGGAGCGTTCCAACTCCAGGCCGGGCAGCGAGAAGGGGGGCTCTTCAACATCCAAACGATCGAGTGTCGGGATCGCGAAGAGATCATCATCACTGAGTTGTGGTGCTGCCATCCATGTCATCTCATTGCGCTCCAAAATTTCCATTGGCGAGTCGATGCCTTTGTCTCGTCGCTGTTTGATATCGTTTAGCGTCGTGAACAAGAGCGGTGACGGTATCGTGATAGCCCGTGGATTGGGTATCTCGCCAGGCGTGGGGGGCTGGTTGGCCGAGTCCGCCATCTGTGTCAAAACCAGTATCACGGGGTAGGTGCAACTTGTCTCTAGTTGATGAGTCAGATATTTAAGTTGGTCGAAAATTTGTGGCTCTTGCGTCAGTAATAACTCGCTGGGTTGCTCAAGGGTGCCCGCGGCGAGCAGTTGTTGATGGAGTGTTTCCGGTGTGGCGGTGGTGACATCTAACTGCCAATTTTGCAGCGTGGTGACCAGCGGGGCGTTGCCTTGCTGGTCGCTTGTCACGACAGTCACCGGCAGAGCTTGCAACGACGGCATGAGGTTGGTCGCAGGGCGGGTGAGGGGGAGTGTGAACCAGAAGATGCTGCCGTGTCCGGCCTCGCTAACCACACCAATCGAGCCCTCCATCAGGGTGACCAGACGTTTACAGATGCTCAGCCCTAACCCGGTACCGCCATACTTGCGCGTCGTGGTCACATCGGCCTGGTGAAACGGGGTAAATAACTGCCCGATCTGGGCCTCTGTCAGGCCAATGCCGCTATCTTGAACATAAATTTGCAGTTGAACTCTGTTGTCTTGCATCAGAGTGCTGGCAGCGTGGACTCGGACACCGCCGGTATGGGTGAACTTCAAGGCATTACTCAGCAGGTTGTTGAGGATCTGCTGCAGGCGCAGCGGATCGCCTTGCAGGGTTAGTGGCAGATTTGCAGCCTTGCTGAACTGCAGTGTCAGCTGTTTTTCTTCGGCGGCATACGCAAACAGGGCCTTGCTGGTATCGAGCAGTTCATCGATGGCAAACGATGTGGATTCAATACCCAGATTGCCGGTCTCGATTTTC
>JAYRLO010000026.1:0-11607 GCA_041905215.1 Aeromonadaceae bacterium | reverse complement strand
TTGGAGAAGTCCAGAATGTCATTCAGGATCCCCAGCAGGGCCGAGGCCGAGAGCTGGATTTTCCCTAGATAATCGCGCTGGCGGGGGGTTAGGGTATCGCCAAGCAGCAGTTGTGTGAGCCCTAAGACCGCATTCATGGGGGTGCGGATCTCATGGCTCATATTGGCCAGAAATTCACTTTTGGCATTATTGGCGGCGTCGGCGCTCAGCTTGGCGGCTCTGAGAGTGGCCTCCAACTCGCGTTGGGCCGTGATATCCGCATTGATGCCAATCATGCGGAGTGGCTTTCTCTCCATGTCGTAGTCGATGATGCTGGTGGTCTGGATATAACGGAGCGAGCCGTCCGAGCGTAATAGACGAAATTCATCCTGATAGGGGCTATCGGCTACCAGCGCCTCATGGAGGCGACTATCTGCCCGGGCGAGATCATCCGGATGGAGTCGAGCTCGCCAAAAGTCGAGATAGGTCCCTGTGTGTCGCTTGCTCTGCGACACCTCAAACCAGTCACACATCCGCTCGTCCCACTCCAGGGTGCTGTCGTTAAAATTCCAGCTCCAGATCCCGATATTGGCGGCATCGGTGGCCAGTTTGAGCCGTTGCAGCGCACTGCGGATCTGCGACTGAGCCTGAACCCGCTCGGTGATGTCGCGAAATGAGGCCAGCAACAGGGGCTGATCATCAATATGGATCTGGGTGAGCCGGATGGTGACAAAGAGATGCTTTCCGGTGTCGAGCCGTTTGTAAGTCCACTCGAACGTCGTGCTCACGTTGCGCTCGGCCTGCGCCAGGTGGCTTTGCATGGCCAGGGCGGACTCTTTACCGTTCGGTTGCCATGGCGGAGATAGTTCCGCGGTTGTCTTGCCGATGAGCTCCGTCTTGCTGGTGGCGCCAAAGATAGCCAGCGTGGCTGAATTGCAATCGAGTAATGCCTCGGGATTTCGGGTGAATAGCAAGATGGGATTGATGGTTGAGTCAAACAGGGCGTGATAGCGGTTCTTGGTTCGGACCATTTCGGCCTGGGTTTCATCGTGTCGTTGTCGACTCTGCGCCAACCGCCAACAGATGAAACCGAGGCCGACAATCAGCAGACTGCCACCGAGCGAGTAATGGAGCAGACTTGGCTGCGTCATCGTGGCCCATTCGTGAGACGGAACCCAGGTCATGACCTTCCAGTTGATTCCCCCCGGTGTTGATGATGGTTGGTCGGGATTGCTGGCGACACGCGCAGGCGTCAAGGTTTGCCATGACCAGAGCCCTGACTCGGTAAGTTGCTGGCCTTGTTCTGTGGCGCGGATCTGTTGCCAAAGCGCGGGGTTCGCCATGGTCAGGCTCAGATCATTGCCCTGATCGAGAGTGTTGGCCTTCGCGTTGCTGCTGACCTCGGGATGATATCCGGCGAGCCAATGGCCCTGGTCATCGAGCAACATGGCGTGAGGGGCTAGCTCTTCGGTGGTTTTCACAAACTTATCCAGCATGGGGGTGGCTAGATAATTGAGAATGATGAACCCGCGCTGTCTCCCCCGGTTGTCGATAAGCTGGGTGGCAAATCTCATCGTTGCTTTGGCCGTCCGAGCTTCGTTTGCCGGGCTCTGATCCAGTGGTGCAACATAGATGGAGCCTGGGGGTTGAGCCATGGCCATCCGAAAATAGTACCGGGATCTCTTGCTGGCTAACTGATCCGGAGGAAGCGCCACGGCGCTGCCATCACGCAGCTCGATACGAATCCGTTCATTGCCCTGTTCGTCGATCCAGCGTACCTGGTCATACTGTTGCATCAGGTTTGAGATCATCAACAGATTGCGGCTCAGGGCCGCCAAGTTTTGCTCGGAATCTTGCTGCAGGGCTTGTCTGAGCTCTGGATGGTTGGCAATGAAGCGAAGATCCCGATGAACACTGACCAGTTCACGGTTCAAAACATCCATGCCGCGATGGATGGCTTGATGCTGCATCAGTTGCAGCCGATCCAGCGTGACGGCATCTTCCTTGTTTTTCAGCAAGGCGCTGCCAACCACGATCAGCAGAGCGATCGGTAAAAAAATGTGAATGAAATGTCTGGTTATTGGTGTCTTCAATATTCCACCACTTAATTCCATCACGCAGTCGCTATGAGTCATGACCAGGTACGGAGGGGGTTATTCCCATCGTCAGGGGCGTTTGCTCGCCTCCTGAATTGAGTATTAGGTGATATAAGCAAAAGGAACTTTTATTCCGCTATCCTTCGGTAAGATTTGTGATGTATCCGATGGGGCGGCGAGCAAAAAAAGCCCCGCTGATGGGCGGGGCAACGGGTGGTTCTAGGGAACACAAGAAAACTCAGTGAACGGCTGATGTATCGGCAATTCGTGTCGGACGGGGTGCTAACCAGATGACAAAGGCTGCTACGGTGAATAACACGGCGATGACCAGGAATATTTTGTTGGTGGCCACCATGACACTTTGACCTTGCAGCATCCACTCCATCATGCCACGGGCTTGATCATCACCGATACCCACCTCCTGCATGGCACCACTGGCCACACCCGCCTGATCGGTAAGCCCGACCAGCTCGGCATGCACATAGCGGGTCTGGTTCTCCCAACTGGTGTTGACCATGGAGGTGGCAAAGGCACCGGAGAGGGTCCGGATGAAGTTCATCAGCCCCGCCGCGGAATCCATCTCGCGCGGGAGTACACTGCTCAGCGCCAGCCCGGTCAACGGGACAAAGAACAGGGGCATACCGATCCCCTGAAACAGCATCGGCAGGCTAACCTGCCAGAAGGTCATATCCATGTTGGCGTGACTGCGATAGAGGGTCCACATCCCCAGCCACAACACGCCGAGGAACACCAGCGGTCGCGGATCCATCTTGGTTGCCAGATTGGCGATCAAGGGTGCCAGAAATATCGCCAGTACGCCCATCATGGCGGTTGAGTAACCCGCTATGGTGGCGGTGTAGCCCATGTAGATCTGCAGCCATAACGGGGTCAGAACCGTGATGCCAAAGAAGGCACCGAAGCCCAGTGATAGCGTCAGCATGCTGAAGCGATAACCAACATGGCGGAATACCCGCAGATTTACGACCGGATTGCGTTCGGTCAGCTCCCAGATCAGGAAGGCCACAAAGCCGATGGCCGCGACGATGGCAAGCACTATGATCCGGTTCGATTCGAACCAATCATGATCCTTGCCCTCATCGAGCATGATCTGCAGTGCCGCCACCCAGATCACCAGCAACAGCAACCCGATCTTGTCGATAGGCAGTTTCAGCGTCGGCAATTCCAGATGTTTGAGCAGGCGCCAGCACATGAATCCGGCAAAGAGGGCAAAGGGGGCGTTGACGAAGAAGATGTAAGGCCAGCCATACTGGTCACACAGAATGCCGCCGAGGATCGGCCCCATGATGGGGGCTACCAGGGTTGTCATGCTCCATAGACCGATGGCGGCATGACTCTTCTCCTTGGGGAAGATCCGCAGCATCAGTGTCTGGGAGAGCGGCATCAGGGGGCCGCCAGCGAACCCCAGGAAGACCCGGAATAGCACCAGCATATTCATGCTGGTCGACAGGCCGCAGAGCAACGAGAAGAGGCCGAACAACAGGAAACAGGTAACAAACACCCGGATGGCGCCGAAGCGCGAAGAGAGCCAGCCGGTCAGCGGTACCGAGATCGCCTCGGCAACCGCATAGGAGGTGATGACATAGGTGCCTTGGCTGGTGGAAGTACCCAAGCTGCCGGCGATGTTGGAGACGGAGACGTTGGCAATCGTGGTATCCAGAATTGCCAGGAAGTTGGCCATCGCCAGCATGATGGCTCCGAGGGCCAGCTTGCCCCCGGTTAATGGCTGAGGCTCGACCGATGACGGATTCGTCTGCATCGTTTAGCCCTGATGTTCAGCGGAGGTGGCAGGATGACGAGCCAGAGCCGCACCGGTTGCCGGGCCATCGGTATCAATCGTGGCGACCATCGACAAGCCAACCTGGAGTGGGCGTTGCGCCAGCTCCTGCGGATCCAGGGTGATGCGCACCGGCAGGCGTTGGACCACCTTGATCCAGTTGCCGGTCGCATTCTGTGCCGGGATCACCGAGAAGGCGGAGCCGGTGCCACCGGAGAAGCCGCTGACCACGCCGTGATAGACCACGCTGTCACCATACAGATCAGCTGTGATTTCGACCGGTTGACCGATCTTCACCTGTTTGAGCTCGACCTCTTTGAAGTTGGCATCGACGTGCATGTTGTGGGTTGGAACCACGGTCAGCAGTGGCGCACCAATCTGCACGCGTCGGCCGACCTGAACCTGGCGCTTGGCTATGGTGCCATCGACCGGAGCCTTGATGATGGTTCGCTCCAGATCGATCTTGGCTTGCTCATAACGGGCCTTGGCCAGCAACACCTCCGGATTGGTATCTACCGTGGCATTCATGGTCAGTGCGGCGTTGGCCTTTTTCGAGCCAATGGTGGAGAGGCGATTGGCAGCACTCTGCGCACTGGCGGCGCGGGCGGCATTGAGGTTAGCCTCCGCCTGGGCCAGCGCGTTCTTGGCGTTGGTCAACTCTTCACCGGAGACAGAGCCGGAGTCGAGCAAAGCCTGACGCCGTTGCAGATCAACCCGGGCGCGGGCCAGATCGGCTTCGGCTGCCTGTTGCTGCGCCTGGGCGCGACGTTCATCGGCTTCACGAGCCTTCACCTGAGCATTGAGACCCTCATCGTTAGCCAGGTAGCTGCGCACCCGGCGCTGGGCCAGTGCCAGATCGGCTTCCGCTTGAGCTAGTGCCAGGCGCGCATCGGTATCATCCAGCACGACCAGCACATCGCCCTTGCTGACCTGTTCGGTGTCGACGACGTTGACAGATTTCACGATCCCTCCCACGGCCGGAGTCACCTCGGCCACTTCGACGGCCGAGTAGGCGTTGTCGGTGGAGACATAGCGCGAGCCGATGAAGTACCAGTAGGCGGTATAACTCGAGGCTGCTACGGCCACCGCGGTTACCAGTGCCAGGAATCCCCGTGTGCGGGCGCGGGCAGAGCGCTCTGGATTGAACTCGCTCTGTACTTGATCCAGAGATGGATCTGCATTCATGTGTGACATATTCAGGACAATCCTTTAACGATTAAGAACGAGGGGTCAGATAGCCGCCACCTAAGGCGTATGCCAATGCCACATCCAGCGAGAAGCCTCTGGATTCCAGATTGACCAGCGCACTTTGGCTCGCGAGCAGGGCATCTTCGGCGGTCAGGACGTCCAGATAGGTGGCCAAGCCACCGCGATAGCGATTATTGGCGATCTGGTAGGCATCCTCGGCGGCTTGCAGGGCGTCCCGGCTCTTTTGCAAGCGCAGCCCCAGCGCCTGGCGACTGGTCACGGCATCGGCAACATCGTGGAACGCCTGGGTGACGGTGGCGTTATAGCTGGTGACGGCCTCGACATAGCTGGCTTGAGCCGCGGTCAGTTGGCCATCGAGTCGGCCGGCGGTGAAAAGGGGCAGGTAAAGGGCCGGGCCTATGCTGCCAGCATCGGAGCCTGATTTGCCGAGATTATCCAACCCCAACGACTGGCTACCGATGAAAGCGGTCAGGTTGACGTTCGGGTAATAATCGGCCTGGGCCATGCTGACGCGACTGGCCGCAGCCTCGGCGCGCCAGCGCGCTGCGGTAATATCCGGGCGGTGCCCCAGCAGATCGATGCCAGCGTTGCTGGGCAGGCCGAATGACGAGGCCAGTTGCACCGTGGGGCGCTTGATGGTGAGCCCGCGATCGGGCCCCTTACCGAGCAGTGCAGCCAGGGCATTGCGTTGCAACGCAATTGACTCATCGACGGCCAGCAGATCGGCTTCGGCACTGGCTTGTAGTGCTTCGACTTGACGAACGGAGCCGCGGGTCTCCAGGCCATTGTTGAAGCGTTGCCGAAACAGTTTCACGGTCTGCTTGCGGATCTGCAGAGCCGTCAGCGAGGTGTCCCGATTGGCGTAGAGGCGCGCCAACTCCGCATAGGCCTGGCCCAGTGTGCTGGTCAGGATCAGGTGGGCTTGCCGTTGTTCGGCTTCGGCTGCGGCCAGATCCGAGGTGGCGGCTTCGACCGCCGCGCGGTTCTTACCCCAAAAATCGAATTCGTAACTGAAATTGAGAGTGGCAGAGCCATAGTCGTTCCAGTTGCGTGGCACAAAGTCGTTGCCGTTGTTGTAACTGAGCTTCTGTTTGGTCGCCGATAGATTCATGCCTGCCTGCGGGGCGAGCAGGGCTCCGGCTTGTTGCGCATAGCCCTGGGCGAGGGTTAGACGTGCTCCGGCGGCGGCCAGGCTTGGTGAGTCGGCGATGGCCTCGTGCATCAGTTGATCCAGTTGGGGATCTTGATAGCGGCGCCACCAGGCCTGCTCAGGCCATGGACTCTGTTTAGCGCCATCCAGGGTAGCGCCATTCAGGGTGCGAGTGCTCTCATAATACGCAGCGGGATGCAGGGCGGCATCGGGGAGATCCGGGGCCAGGGTACAGGCGCCCAGCCCCAGTACACTGAGAGGCAAGAGCAGTTTGGTGGACAACACCAGGGGGTTGGCGAAGGCTGACGCCAGTCGATTACGCACGGATATTCCTCATAACTGTACAGTACGGTACGGTTATAATTTGACAGTCGGAAACTGTCAAGTGAAAATGAACCGTACAGTTCACAATCGGAGGCCAGGGATGCGAGTCAAGAGTGAAGAGCGGCGTCAGGCGATTCTCGATGTTGCCAAAGAGCTATTTATCCAGCGTGGTTTTGAAAACACCTCGATGTCCGAGATTTCCAGCCGAGTTGGCGGCTCCAAGGCGACTCTTTACAACTACTTCGCCTCCAAAGAGGAGATGTTTGTCGCGGTCATGGACTCTTTTAGCGAAGAGAAGATTTCCAATGCCTTCATGTCTCTCGAGCCGGGGACGGACGTTGCCAGCGAACTGCAGAATATGGGTTACCACTACCTGAGCTTTATTCTGGAGCCGGAGGTGATGGCGATCCGCACCATGGCCTTGCACGAGGCGTCACGTTCGGACATCGGTCGCCAGTTTTACGAGCAGGGGCCAAAGCGAGGGTGGAGTTTGATCCGTGACTATCTACTGGCTCAGCGTGAACGGCAGCGACTGCATTTTGATGACCCGTGGAGTTGCGCCATGCACCTGAAAGGCCTGCTGGAGTCTGAAGTGGTCGAGCCATTTGGCTTGGGGGTTATTTCAGCTCCCGAGCCGCAAGCTCTGCGCAAGATCGTCGAGCGGGCCGTGATTGCATTCATGGCCGCCTATGGGCGATAAGCCCTATCTATCGGTTTCTTGGTAAGCTCGATTGCTTAGAGGCTGAGCACCTCGGTGGAGTCTGCATCGAGTTGACTCCGTCTACGCTATTCTTACGTTGCTGGTCATCAGTTTGACGTAAGGACGCGATTATGAGCACCACCTCGCACCAACCTTCCAGAGAACAGCTGTTGGGGATCATCCAGCTACAAGCTGACATGGCCCAGCTCGGACTCGATCTGAGCGGAACCATGGATCTGGTAGTTGACAGGGCCTTGGCTCTGATGTCGGCCGATGGTGTTGTCGTGGCGTTGGTCGAAGATGACTACATCATCTATCGCGCCGCTTCCGGTTGCTCGTCTGGGCTGTCGGGCGTCCGACTGGCATTGAATGCGAGCCTCTCGGGCCTGTGTGTCAGAACGGGAAAACCCCTCTTTTGTGATGATAGCGAAACCGATCCGGATGTGGATCGTGATGCCTGTCGTCGGCAAGGGATCCGCTCCTTGTTGGTCATCCCGCTGAAATTTGGTGAGCTGATTGTCGGGGTCATCAAGTTGGTACGCCGACAGCCACTACCATTTGATGGTGAGGATCTGGCGGTCCTGGAGTTGTTGGCTGAGGTACTTGGTGCATCCGTATTTTTTGCTGCCAAATATGGCGAGGACGATCTCTTTCGCCGAGCCACCCATGATGAGATGACCGGGTTGGCGAACCGGTCACTGTTTCTCGACCGATTGCGGGGGGCTCTGTCGATTTCGATGCGTGATAGCCTCTGCGTGGGCGTCTTGATGGTGGACATGGATGGTCTCAAGGCGATCAACGATCAGCATGGTCATCGGGCAGGGGATGCGGCCATCATGGCCTTTGCCGAACATCTATGCGCCGCCGCTCGCGCCACCGATACGGTCGCCCGTCTGGGCGGCGATGAGTTTGCCGTGCTCATGCTGCCGGTCGATGACAATGACTCCATTGCCGAAGGGGTTGCGCGTTTGACTTCGGCCATGAGCAAGCCATTTAGTTTCCAGTATCAGGATCTGCATCTGACGCTGGTCGCCAGTGCCGGCTCGGCGATGGCGCCACGTGACGGAATTGCCGCTGATGCGTTACTGGATCGGGCCGATCAGGCCATGTATGCCATGAAGCGTCAGCGCAAATCGGTCTGAGATTATCCCCGGCCCAAGGGCCGGGGGAGGCATGGTTCATCGGGATTGCAGGGGCATCGAAGTCAGGCTTCTTGTCGGCTCAGATACAGGAAGTAGAACACCGGAATGACCACCAGGGTCAGCAGCGTCGAGACTAGCAGGCCGAAGACCAGGCTGATCGCCAATCCGCTGAAGATGGGATCGTCGAGAATGAACATGGCACCAATCATCGCAGCCAGAGCCGTTAGCAGGATCGGTTTGGCCCGTACCACACCACTTTGAATGACGGCGGTTGCCAGATCGGTACCAGCCGCACGTTGCAGATTGACGAAATCAACCAGCAGTATGGAGTTGCGAACTATGATACCCGCCAGGGCAATCATGCCGATCATCGAGGTGGCGGTGAAGGGGGCACCCAACAAGGCATGGCCCGGCATCACCCCTACGATGGTCAGTGGTATCGGGATCATGATGATCAGTGGGACGACATAGGAGCGGAACTGACCGACCACCAAGAAGTAGATCAGCAGCAGTCCAACCGAGTAGGCCAGCCCCATATCCCGGAAGGTTTCATAGGTGACCTTCCACTCGCCATCCCATTTGACTGTGATGCCGGATAGCGCATCCGGAGTCCCGATCAGCTGCTGAGCCCACTCAGGATGCGAACCTGACAGTCCTGATGCTATCTCGGCCATGCCATAGAGTGGGCTGTCGAGTGTACCGGCCATATCGGCTGTGACCATGATCATCGGCTGCAAGTTTTTATGGCTTATCGCATGGGGCTGCGTGCTCTTGTGGATCTGAACCAGCTCACCAATTGGCACCTTACGGCCATCCGCTGTCGGTAGGGTGAGGGCTAGTGCACCTTGCAGATCAACCTTGTCCCCCTCGCTCAGTCGCAGTCGGATTGGCTTGACGTACTTTTGATCCTCGCCATGCAACTGGCTGATATCCGCACCATTGAGTGCCTGTACCAAGGTCGTGCGGATGGCGGACTCGTCGATGCCAAGGCGCATGGCTTGCATCCGATCGATGGTGATCTGCCACTGCTGCTGGATGGCCGGGATATCAATATCTATATCGACAATGTCGGCGGCATCGGTAAACGCCTGCTGCACTTCGACGGCGGCGGCTTCTCGGATCGCCTGGGTTGGGCCATAGACTTCGGCCAGGATCGGTGACCAGACGGGTGGCCCCGGCGGGATCTCGACAACTTTCAGTACGCCTCCAGCCTGGGTGGCAATGGGGGTCAACCGAGAGCGGGCTTCACTGGCAATCAGATGACTGCTGCGTTTGCGGTCATGCTTACCTTTCAGGTTGACCTGCAGATCGCCAAGCTCGGAGCTTTGACGCAGGAAATAGTGGCGTACCAAGCCATTGAAATTGATCGGTGCCGAGGTTCCTGCATACAGCTGGACGTTTGTCACCTCGGGGATCTGTTCGACCTCGGTGGCCAGTTGTTGCAGTACGGCTTGGGTCTGCTCCAGACTGGTTCCCTCGGGCATATTCAGCAGCACCTGGAATTCGGATTTATTGTCGAAGGGCAGCATCTTCAAGATCACCAGCTTGCCGACTGGGAGCAACAGCGCCAGCAGCAGTGCCACACCGATGGCCAGGATCAACTGCCGCCGATGTTGGCGAGCCTTATCGCCTAACAAAAAGAGTGACAAAAAGTTACCCAGCCAGCCGGTGATCCGCTGTTCAATCCGGCTTGGTGCGCCGTGTCCCTGAGCGCTCAACAGATGCCAGGCGAGCCACGGTGTGATGACAAACGCCACCACCAGGGAGAGCAGCATGCCACTGCTGGCATTGATGGGGATCGGACTCATATAAGGACCCATCATGCCACTGACAAAGGCCATGGGTAGCAGGGCGGCAATCACGGTCAGGGTTGCCAATATGGTGGGGCCGCCCACCTCGTCGACCGCCTGCGGGATGGCATCACGCCAGTTGCCGCCCATCGCCTGATGGCGATGGATATTTTCGACCACCACGATCGCGTCATCCACCAGGATGCCGATGGAGAAGATGAGCGCAAACAGGGAAATGCGGTTGAGGGTGAACCCCCAGAGCCAGGAGGCAAACAGAGTCAGCGCCAAGGTTAGTATGATGGCACCACCGACGACGAGGGCCTCCCGCCAGCCCATGCTGAGCCAGACCAGCAGAACGACGGCTGTGGTGGCGAAGATCAGCTTACCGATGAGGGTGGATGACTTTTCGGCGGCGGTTTGCCCGTAGTCACGGGTGACCGAGACGTTTACACCGTCAGGGATCAGCACATTCTGCACCTTGTTGATCCGCGCCTGCAGAGCCTTATTCAGCTCAACCGCGTTAACCCCAGGTTGCTTGGCGACATGCAGTGTCACGGCTGGATAGATCTGCCCTGACTTGCTCATCCACACATTCGCTACGGGGGTATCGGCTCCGTCATCGACGTGGGCGACATCGCCCAGATAGACTAATTTACCGTTGTGAGCCCCGATCACCAATTGGGCAACATCATCGGCATGGGTCAGAAACTGGCCGATCTGCAGTTGCACCACCCGGTTCTCTTGAGTCAGCGTAATATTTCCCTGCTGTTGATTGGCACTTTGAACCACTTGGGTGAGGGCGGGCCATGAAATGCCATAGCTGTTGAGTTTAACGGGATCGACCGTTACGTTGACGACCCTGTCGTGCCGTCCTATGGTCTGCACCTGGCGGGTTCCTGCCACGGTTTTCAGTTCGGTCTCCAGGCCATGTGCGACCTGAGTCAACTGCTCGGCCGAGATCCCCGCGCGTTGGCTCCACAGCGTCAACGCCAGTACGGGGACATCATCAATGGCTCTGGGTTTGACCAGTGGCTCGCCGACGCCCAGATTGGTCGGTAACCAGTCCCGGTTGGACATCAATTGATTGTAGAGATCGATCAGAGCCTGTTGACGCGGCTTGCCCACCTTGAAGGCAACAATGAGTACCGCCTGGCCTGGCTGAGAAAATGAGTAGAGGGTGTCGATATCGTTGAGCTCGGACAATACCTGCTCGGCAGGGATGGTGACGAGCTGTTCGACCTCTTGGGGGCTGGCTCCTGGAAAGGGGATAAAAATATCGGCGAAGGTGACTTCGATTTGTGGCTCCTCCTCCTTCGGTGTGATCAGGACAGCCGCCAGCCCCAACAGCAAGCCGATCAGAGCGAAAAGTGGTGTCAGGGGCGAATGCAAAAAGTTGCTAGCCAGGCGACCGGCTAAACCCAT
>JAYRLO010000321.1:0-3038 GCA_041905215.1 Aeromonadaceae bacterium | reverse complement strand
CGGCCTGGCACTCGCAGCACAGTGGCGCACGTGCTCCTCCGGCGGCGTCAGATTAGAAAAGAGGATGGGATCATATCGCCAGGCCAGGCGGCCGGGGCCGATGCGATCACTCAAGGCACAGAATTGGCGGATGGCCGTCGGGAGTTCGGGAACATGCGACTCCAGGACGCGTGGGTAGCCGGTGATGGTGTAATGAAACAGGTAACGATGCCCCAACCTATCGAGCTCATCGAGACCACACAGCAGGGGGGCCGGGTTCCGGGTCCAGAACACCAGAGCAGCCACCCGATCGGGGGTCAGCTCCAGGCGACGAAACTGCAAGGCATTGCGTGGATTGCGAACCACGACAAACCCCTCGGCGATCCGTTGCATGAACCAGCGGGCGTAAAACGCCGGAATGTCGGTGCGCCGACTGGCACTGATGATCATGCATACTCCTCGCTTGCCAATGACACCGCCAGAACAAAACGGGCGCCGCAGCGCCCATCATTCAGAACAAGCAATCGAGGCTCAGAGCAGCCCCTCCTCCTGCATCGCCTGTTGCACCGAGGGTCGGGCCGCGACACGTTCCCGAAACGCCAGCAAGTGCGGATAAGGAGACAGATCGAAGCCGACAATGGCTGCCCAGTTACTCACAACAAACAGATAGGCATCGGCAATGGTGAACACCCCATCAGCCAGATAGGGACTATAGGCCAGGACGCCATCAACATGGGCAATGCGGGCCGCCAGTCGTGTCAAAACCTGAGCCTTATACTCAGCCGGGGTGTCCTTGCCAAACAAGGGTGAGAAATTCTTGTGTAACTCACTACCGATGAAGTTCAACCAGGCCAGCAGGCGATAGCGAGCCACCTCGCCGGCCGGGGGAACCAGACCCAAATTGGGCACCCGATCGGCCAGATAGAATAGGATGGCCGTGCCTTCGGTCAGTATCTCGCCATTGTTCAGCTCCAGCACAGGCACATAGCCCAGCGGATTGATGGCCAGAAAATCCCGACCATCGGCGATGGTCTTATTGCGCAGATCGACTCGCTCCAGGGTATAGGGCAAACCACTCTCGCACAGCACTATGTGCGAGGCTAATGAACAGGCTCCAGGGGTGTAATAGAGTTTCATGAAGGCTCCTGATAAGTGCGATAAGGGGATGCAACAACCCCTTGAGCTTCGATCATCCCATAGGCTCATGGCAACTCTTTTTTATCCCCCCGCAGCCACTTTGTTGAGCCAGCCCGTCGAGGATCGGACACTCGGCTCGGTCATCACCGTGACACTGAGCAACCAGTAGTTGCAGACTCTTCTGCATCTGCTGCAATTCGGTGATCTTTTGCGTCAGGGCCAGCAGCTGCTGCTCGGCCAGGCGCTTGACGTCCTGACTGCTCCGCTCTCTATCCCGCCACAGATCGAGTAACTCGGCGATTTGCGCCAGACCAAAACCCAGCCCGCGCGCCTGACGAATAAAGCAAAGCTCATGCAATGCGGCAGAATCGTAGTAACGATAACCGGCCTCAGATCGCTCGGCAGCCGGCAACAACCCCAACGTCTCATAGTGACGGATCATCTTGGGGGTGACACCGCTTCGCCGGGCGACCTCGCCAATGGTCATCGCCGAAAGCTTGGGAGTCTGGGGTTGAGAATCAGGCATTTGGACGCTCCTTGGACACTGCCGGTGTCGCTCGCCAACGGCGCAATAACAGAGCATTGCTGACCACGCAGAGCGAACTGAAGGCCATCGCCCCCCCGGCGATGATCGGGTTGAGCAAGCCAGCCGCCGCCAGCGGTATGCCCAGCACATTGTAGATAAAGGCCCAGAACAGGTTTTGCCGGATCTTGGCATAGGTTTGCTGCGAGAGGCGGATAGCTTCCAGCACCAGGCGCGGATCGCTGCGCATCAGAGTGATGCTGGCAGTTTGCATCGCCACATCACTGCCACTGCCCATCGCGATGCCAACATCACTGGCGGCCAGAGCCGGGGCGTCATTGACCCCATCCCCGACCATGGCCAGCACAACGCCGGATTGTCGCCATCGATTCAGCACCTCGGCTTTTTCCTGGGGCAACAAGGAGGCCTGATAGTCGAGGATCCCCAACGCATCGGCGACTCGAGCCACTACACCAGGATGATCACCACTGAGCATCGCCACCTGGATGCCAGCCTGCTGCAGTTGCCGCACCGCATCCAACGACTCCGGTTTAAGCGGATCGACAAACGAAAAACCAGCCACCAACTGCCATTCGGATGCGATCGGCCGTATCGCCAGATACGAAATTGTCTGTCCGGCCTCACTCGCCTGCTGCTGCCAACTAGCCAGATCGCCCGGCAGCGAGAGCCCCAGCTTGGCTAGCAGCCGATCCCCACCCATGCAGAGCTCCCACTCTTGCCCCTCACAGGACAGGCTCCCCTGCATGCCGAGCCCTGGCATGGCCCGGTTGTTGCGGATTGCTGGCAACAGAGCATCGGCCTCTGTCACGTGGCGAGCCAGGGCGGCACCCAGCGGGTGGCTACTCCCCTGTCCCAAGGCCGCCGCGGCCCACAGGATGGGCTCATGGGATGGATGCGAGTTGGCATCAGCAAACCAGCTCGGCAGTTGCACCGCCGATGTCGCCAGCCAGGAGGCGAGCTGCGGCTTCCCCTGGGTCAGGGTTCCGGTCTTGTCAAAAACCACCCGCCGGATCGCCCGTGCCTGCTCCAGAGCCAGCACATCCCGGATGAGAATACCGTGGCGCGCCGCCACACCGGTTCCGACCATGATGGCGGTGGGGGTCGCTAATCCCAACGCACAGGGGCAAGCAATCACCAGCACGGCCACCGCATGCAACAGCCCCTGCTGCCACTCCCCGGTCGCTAGCCCCCAGGCCAGCCAGGTTAATCCGGCCATGCAAACGACGCTCGGCACAAACACGGCACTGACCCGATCGACGAGCCGTTGCACCGGTGGTTTGACCAACTGAGCCTGCTCGACCAGCTGAATAATCCGAGCCAGAGTGCTCTGCGCCCCTAACAGTTCGACGCGTAACTCCAGCACCCCATCACCGTTAAG
>JAYRLO010000320.1:0-3055 GCA_041905215.1 Aeromonadaceae bacterium | reverse complement strand
CAGCAATACCCAATTGCTGGCTGACATTGTCTTCCCAGCGTTGCAAATTTGGCTCTGGCTCGTGAACAGGACGCTCTTCACGCGGAGCCAACAGACGCTGCACCATCTTCTCGGTATCGCGTACAGTCATCCCTTTTTGTGCAACTTGGCGAGCCAGTTCGGTTTGCACGGCACCATTCAAGGCCAACAGGGCCCGGGCATGGCCCATCTCCAGATCGCCATGCTCAACCAGACGTTTGACATCCTCGTTGAGCAAGTTCAGGCGCAGCAGATTGGAAACCGTACTCCGCGACTTACCAACCGCCTCCGCCACCTCTTGATGGGTTAGTTCAAATTCCTGCATCAAGCGCTGTAAAGCGGCCGCCTCTTCGATGGCGTTGAGATCTTCCCTCTGAATATTCTCAATCAGGGCGATGGCCACGGCGGCATTATCCGCCACATTCTTGACCAAACAAGGCACGGTTTCGAGCCGTACCAGTTGGCAGGCGCGCCAGCGCCGTTCACCGGCAATGATTTCAAAGCTTTGCTCATCGAGCTGACGCACAACGATCGGCTGGATCACCCCTTGAGCCCGGATAGAAGAGGCCAGCTCTTCGAGCGCCTCCTGGGACATATCCTTCCGCGGTTGATACTTGCCCGGCTTTAACCAGGAAAGCGGCAGTTTACGCAACTCGCCTTGTTGTTCATCACTGCGGGAACGCGCCTCATCGGACTGCATATCGTCGAGGATCTGCTTCTGTCGGGCTGCAGAACTGGTACCCAGCAGGGCTTCCAACCCCTTTCCCAAACCACGTTTTTTCGGTGTCATGCTCATTCTCTGGCTCAGGCTGATTCGAGGCTGGCTTGTTCTTCGCGGCGCAACATCTCGCCGGCCAATGCCAGGTAGGCTTTGGCACCAACCGAACTCTTGTCGTAATACATGGCGGGTGTACCAAAGCTCGGAGCCTCGGCTAACCGGACATTACGGGGAATCACGGTGCGATATACCTTGTCGCCGAAATGTTGTTTTAGCTGATCGGACACATCATTGGAGAGACGATTCCGGTGATCGTACATGGTTCGCAATATACCTTCGATCTTCAGATCGGGGTTCACGACTGCCACCAACTTGCTGATGGTATCAACCAGAGCAGTTAGACCTTCCAACGCAAAATATTCACACTGCATCGGCACCAGAACCGAGTCGGCAGCCGACATGGCATTCACCGTCAGCAGGTTCAACGATGGCGGGCAGTCGATGAAGATGTAATCGTACTGATCGCGCACGGCATTCAGAGCATTACGTAAACGGATCTCGCGGGCGAAAAACTCCAAGAGGCGAATTTCAGCAGCCGTGACATCGGAATTAGCCGCAATCAGATGGTAGCCACCAGCGGTTTCGGTGATCAGTACATCCTTTACCGGCAGCTCATCGACCAGCAGTTCGTAGGCTGTTCGTTCAACCTGATACTTATCGACTCCGCTAGCCATGGTGGCGTTTCCCTGAGGATCCAGATCGACCAGCAGAACTTTGCGCCTCGTAGCAGCCATAGAGGCAGCAAGATTGACGCATGTGGTGGTTTTACCAACCCCACCCTTTTGGTTCGCAATGGCGATAATCTTGCCCACAGAGTCCCCTGTTGAATCTATTGTTTCTTGAGAATGATGAGGTGGCGTTCGCCATCCAGTTCTGGCACAGCCAGAGAATGGGCACTCACCAGGGAAAAACCTTCCGGGAGTTGGGCCAATTCGTCAGCCGGATAGATCCCCTTCAAGGCAAGAAAATGGCCTTCGGCTGCTGGCAAATGGTCACACCAAGTCAGCATATCCGTCAAAGAGGCAAATGCTCGGCTCAGAACGCCATCAAACCCCGCTTCGTCATGAAAGTCTTCGACGCGAGATTGCACCGGCGTGACATTTTTCAGACCAAGCTCCAGGACAACCTGACGAATAAACCGAATACGCTTGCCCAGGCTATCCAATAGGAAAAAATGTTTGTCTGGATTGATGATTGCCAAAGGAAGCCCTGGTAGGCCAGGACCGGTTCCGACATCAATGAAGCGTTTGCCCTGTAACCAGGGACTGACAACCAGGCTATCCATGATGTGCTTGACCAGCATGGCTTCAGGCTCTCGCACCGAGGTGAGATTGTAAGCCTTGTTCCACTTATGCAGCAACCCGACCAGGGCCAGCAACTGCTGTTTCTGCTGATCGGACAGCGCAAGTTCAGTTTGCGCCAGAAGTTCATTCAATCGTTGTTCCAACATCTGTAACCTCAGGCGCTTTTGCGCAACAAACCGCGCTTTTTCAGGTGAACCAATAAGATGGAGATCGCCGCCGGTGTGATACCCGAGATACGGCTGGCCTGGCCGATCGTCTCCGGTTTGGCGTCATTGAGCTTGATTTTCACCTCATTGGAAAGACCGGAGACCTCGGCGTAGTCGAGATCCGCTGGCAGCAGAGTGTTCTCGTTGCGCAGTTGTTTGTCGATCTCGTCCTGTTGACGATCGATATATCCGGCGTACTTGACCTGGATCTCGACCTGCTCGGCGGCCTGATCGTTGGCGATCCGCGGGCCCAATGCTTCGATCGACATCAAGGCGTCATAGGTGACTTCGGGGCGACGCAGCAACTCTTCGAGACTGTACTCACGGGTCAGCGGAGCATTGACGATACCGTTGATCGCGGCTGCACATTCTGACGCCGGATTAACCCAGGTGGAGCGAAGGCGTTGCTGTTCCTGTTCCATCTGCTCGAGTTTTTCGTTGAAGAAGCTCCAGCGAATATCATCGACCAGACCCAACTCACGACCAATCGCCGTCAGGCGCAGATCCGCATTGTCTTCACGTAACAGCAGGCGATATTCCGCCCGGCTGGTGAACATCCGGTAGGGCTCCTTGGTACCCAAGGTCGAGAGATCATCCATCATGACGCCGATATAGGCCTGATCCCGGCGCGGAGCCCAAGGATCCTTATCCTGAGCTCGCAATGCGGCGTTGATCCCGGCCAGCAACCCCTGCGCGGCAGCCTCTTCGTAACCTGTGGTGCCATTGATCTGCCCGGCAAAAAACAGGTT
>JAYRLO010000319.1:0-3056 GCA_041905215.1 Aeromonadaceae bacterium | reverse complement strand
CGTGTTCTGCATTCTGCAGCACTGATCCCCGCGCTGGTGGGGCTGTCTGCCCTGACCAGCGCAAGACAACCCTACCGGCATTTCCTTTCATTTCCGCACCGCGCACCACAACCGTTCACCCCGTATCGCCCAATCCAGACCGGCATCCCGGATTCAACATAGCTAGATAACGGTTCCCGATAATAACCAGGGAAAGAGACCGGATGGTGCTATGCAGACCTTTTGCGCCATCGGTGGCGCAATGGAGCGCCCAAGGATGGGTTCACCGCGTGTCTGCGTGCAACATCCGGTCGATATCGCACGACCCAATCAGCTATAGCTATGACAGCCTTTCGGGCAGACCCGCGAGCAGGCGCCGCAGCCGATGCAGTCATCGCCATCCTTGACCGTCATCACCATGGCGACATCATCCTGTTCGTCATCGTCAAACTCGTCGCCGAGCACATCGGCCTTCTCGCGTAGATCAAACACGTCACGCGAGCAGACCTTGTAACAACGACCACAACCGATACAGGTCTGCGGATTCACAGCGGTCACGAACTTGGGCTGCCAGGGGCGGCCGCCCTTGGTCAGGCCGGTAATGGTAAGACTCATGTTTGCCTCCTTTCGGGTAATAGATCTGGTTTATTCGTCTTCCCAGCTCGAATCGGCCAGCGCGGCCAGCCGCTCGGGCTGACGCTGGCGCCGCCCTTGTGAGCGCTCGCTCGCCTGCGCCGGCCACTGCTGCTGTAATTGGCGGATCAGATGACTAATCGGGGTCCCGCTCTCCACACGGATAGCGCGGATGCCGGCCGCCAGCAGCTGGCGGAACACCGACTCGCCGACCGCCACGCAGAACACGGCAAAACACTCCTCAATCACCGCCATCCGGCTTTCCAGCTTGGCCAGGCTGTGGCCCTGCTCAATACGAAACTCGGTGATATGCAGCAACTCGGCGCGTTCGGGGTCGACGCCATACACCATCAACGCCTCGCAGGAGCCAAAGTGCTGATCTACCCGCTTGTGATCACTGCTGGCAAACGCCACCTTGAGGGTGCCCGCCCCGGCTGCACCGAGGTGAAACTGTCGTTCGATATGCTGCTCAGACATGGCACACCTCCGCTTGATGGGAGAAATCCTGTTTATACGGCGAGTGATGGACCGCACGGCCATGACACTGTGACTGCATCAGGTTGCCGATCTCGAACAGGGTATCGCGCATGCCGGCATAACCCTGCCGGGTACGGCGAAACTCGCCGAGCCGGTCGTAGATCGGGAAGCCGATGCGCAGCAAGGGCAGCCCCAACTCGTCGGCCAGATCGGCGCCATGTGCATTGGCGAGCAGCAGGTCTGCCCCACCGGCCGCGCGCAGGCCATCTTCCAAATCCTGCAGATCGCCAATCTGTACCTTCTCTACCGGCAGGTTGGCCAGTGACGGCTGGTTGACCGGCGAGACGATGCTCACCGGCTGCAGGCCGACACTCAGCCCCCACTCCAACCAGGCGGTGAGCAGATCGGCCTCGGCGGCGATGGCGATACGGCGGGCATTGACCCAGATATGGGTATCAATCATCGCATCCTGCAACTGGCCGCGACTGCGGCTGATCCACTCCGGCACCGGCCGGTCGGAGAGCTGTTGCAGGGTGAGGATAAAGCGGTCCATCTCGGCCAGCGTCATCAGATGCGGGAATTGATGGGTCTCGACGCCACTGCGCGCCTCGAGCAGCTGGCCGGCACGCTGCAGCGACGGGCCAATCACCAGGGTGGCCAGACTCTGCCCAAGCTGACGGACGGCCAGCACATCGCTGCCGCCCTGCGACACCGGCAGGTAGTCACCGCGCGCCAGATGGCCATCCATGGAGCGCGACAGATCCGGCACCAGTACCGGCTGTAGGCCAAATGCTTCAACATAGCTGCGGACCAGCTCGACATCGCCCGGGGTCAGCATATGGCTAAGCAGCAGGTTGACCCGCTTGCGACGGATGGCGCGCACCGCTTGCTCCGGCACCAGCTGGCTGATCAAGCTCTCGACCAGCGTGGCGTAGCCGTTTTCCAGCGAGCCGTAAAAATCCGGGGTATTGAGGTGGACAATCTCCACCCGCTCAAAGCGCGGATACTGGCGGCGGAAAGTCTTGATCGCACGGGTCAGATCCGCCCCCTGCGCCTCGGCGAGGCCGGAACTCATCAGCGTGATCAGCCGTGGCTGGCTGCGTTCGCACAGGGTACTCAACGCCTGCACAATATTGTCATCCGAGCCCATGATGGTGGCGATGGGGTCCATGGCAGTGGACTGCAGCGGGATCGGCTCATGAAAATGCTGGATAAAAAACACCTTGGCGAAGGCACTGCAACCTTGCGCGCCATGAATCAGCGGAATGCAACGCTCGAGGCCGAGGCTGGCCAGAATCGCCCCCAGCGGCTGGCCGCTCTTCACCGGCCGGGTGGCCATCGGTTTGCTGTTTTTCAGGATCAGGGCCATGTTAACCTCCGTTCACACCGGTGGAGACCTGCTGCCACGGTGCACGACTGCGTGCCTGAGCCCAGATCGGACTTTCCAGCGTCAGACAGATCTGCCGCGCCAGCTCGACCATACCGTCATAACCGGCGAAGGCATGCTCGCGCTCCTGGTTGACATCCATAAACGGCAGCCGCGCCTTGTAGGCAGTAAACATGTTGCGCCCGCCGGCGATCATCAGATCCGCCTTGTACTGGTAGACGGTATCCAGCAGCATGCGCGGGTTGCCCTCGTCGAGCATCACCGCGTCCTCACCCATCAGTGCGCGGATCCGCGCCTTGTCCTCTTCGGTCGACTTGCGGGTGCCAGTAGCCACCACCTCCATCCCCAGATCCTGCAGCGCCGAAACCACCGACCAGGACTTGACCCCGCCGGTATACAACAGCACGCGCTTGCCCTGCAGCCGACTACGATAGGCCGCCAGTTGCTGCTCAACCCGCGCCTCTTCACGCGCAATCAGTGCCTCAGTACGCAGCGCCAAATCGGCATCACCGAGCATCATGGCAATTTGGCGTAACGAGGCCGACATATCGCGCACGCCATAGAAACTGCCTTCAAACCA
>JAYRLO010000025.1:0-17374 GCA_041905215.1 Aeromonadaceae bacterium | reverse complement strand
GGTTGTGGGGCAAACGCCAAAGCTTCGCGAGCTGCGCTTGCTCCTACGCAGAGCAGTTCGGGGCGGTTTGCGATCCGAGGTCAACAGGTGGGGGCGCTGATAAATACCGAGAGGCCGGATTAGTCACCCGGCCTCTGTTCTAGAAGGCTAGCGATGGACAAACGACAGCAGGGAGGCGGCGCCGGCGAACATGCTGGCAAAGCTGCGGTTCAAGATCCGCTGCTGGCGGGGGGAGCGCAACACCAGCAGCACCTTGGCGGCCAGACAGGTGTAACCGGCCATCACGATCATATCCACGGCGATCATGGTTCCCATCATCAGGCCGTATTGCGGCACCAGCGGCTCACTCGGGGTGATGAACTGTGGCAGCACCGCCAGCATGAAGACGATGGCCTTGGGGTTGCTGATATTGACCAGAAAACCGCGGAACATCATGGCCAGCGGCTGTACCCGCGGCTCCGCGTTCTGCTCGGCGTTGACGGCGGATGGCGGCTGTTGCCACTGCTTGTAGGCCAGATAGAGCAGATAGGCGACGCCGAACCATTTGATGAGGTTGAAGGCGAGGGCCGAGGTGGCCAGCACGGCACCGACACCGGCGGCGACGATAAAGATCTGCAGGGCCAGAGCCAGTTGCAGCCCGATGACATTCCAGTAGCCGCGCAGGAACCCATACTGCAGCCCGCTGGACATGGAGGCGATGGCACCGGCGCCCGGTGACAGGCTGATCACCCAGCAGGCGGCGAAAAATCCCAACCAAACATCAAAAGCCATACTCATCCCTCCGGCTGTGGTGTGGCCCTCCCTGCTCGAGAGATGCCACGGATGGTCCCATGCTACCTCGGTCGGCGGCAGTTGAACATGGCGATTTCCCGTGGTTGGCTCATGCCTCTTGGGTCAATGCCAGCGCGGCGCTGAATCGCTCCTTGCCGTACTGCATCATGGCGTAGAAATCATCGCGGCGTACCGGAACCTGCATCGCTGAGGCGAGGCGATCGCGGCTGCTGTCTACGTCCGGATCGTGGAAGAAGACGAACTGCTCGTCCATGCCGATCAGCACCACCCAGTGCGGTGCCTTGTCGCCGGTCAGCCGCCAGGTGCTGATGAGCACCAGTACCGGATGACCGTGTTGCAGCTCCTGCGCCAGCTCCTCCAGGGTGGGGCGACGCACCGTGGGGATGATGCCCGCCTCGGCCAGTTGCTGCTCGAAATCAGCCTGTACCAGCTCCATCACCTGACGCTTGCTCTCGCTGCGCACGCCACGCAGGAAGGGGGTGCGGGTCTGACTGATCCAGACTGTGGGTTGCAGGCTCCGGCGATGGGCGGCCAGCGCCAGCCCCAGGGCCGAGCAGCCGCCATGGCCGGTGGTCATGAATACGGTGGTCGCCTCGCGCCAGATCTGCACCTCGTCGCGGCGGCGCAGGGCATAGCCCGATTGCAGCGCCGCTTGGGCCATCAACAGGCAGGCGGGGCCGCAGGTGAAGGGCAGGGTCTGGGCGTAGTAGGGGACGGGGAGCAGGCTGGTGGGGTGGCCCGGTTGCAGTCGCTTCTCCAGCCGGATGCCGTCGGCCTCATCGTCATAGTAGTGAGCCAGCAGGCGGATGGGGCGATAGCCCTGCTTGAGGTAGAGCTGCTTGGCGTCCAGATTGTCCTGACGTACTTCGAGGCGCAGGGTCAGGTAGCCGCGATCCAGCGCCTCGGCCTCACAGGCGGCTAGCAACTGATGGCCCAGACCCTGACCGCGCCGACTGGCATCCACCGCCAGCGAGTAGAGTCGCGCCAGGTGGGTTCTATGGTGAAACAGTACCAGGGCGTAACCGGCCAGTTGCCCCTGTTGCTCGAGGATCAGGGTGCGACTGTTCTCACTCTTGATGAAGCGGCGGAACTGGCGCACCGAGAGGCGATCGCCAGGGAAACTGCGGTTTTCCAGCGCCATCAGCGCGTCCAGATCCTCGAGTACTGCGGCACGGATCATGCCAGCCTCCCGTGTGATAGTGGCGTGGTAGGGGAGCGGATGCTGCCGCGTTCTGCGCTCGACTGGCTGTTTGGGCGAGGGGAGGTGAGCAGGCAAAAGCGCTCGTATGAGGCCAAATCATAGGCCTATGTGCTTGACGGGTAAAGTGTGACAGGCATAGCATTCTGCTGGGTCGCGGGCCAGGGTGCTGGCGACGTCGACCCAGGTCGTATCCGACCCCCCTCTCCTGCGTCGAGCCGGATACCGTTGCTGTTCAACTTGGAGTCTGTATGGCCAAGTTTCTTATAGTCACGGAAAAAAAATCAGATTGGGCCGCCTATTTTCCCTCGGAAAGCGTCGTTAGCGTTGGTGATTACCTGGACCATCGCAGCGACCAAGCCGCCCGCAACACCCAGGTGATCAATCTGTGTCGCAACTACGATTACCAAAGCATTGGTTACTACTGCACGTTACTGGCCGAGGCCCGTGGCCATCGCATCCTTCCCACCCTGCGCACCATCAATGAAATCTCCAACCGGGAGCAGCAGTTCATGGTGCTCAATGGCATGGAGGAGGCGCTGGATCAGGCCTTTGCCGGTCACCCGCGCGACCGGGTTTCCCTGCTGTTCTACTTCGGCCAGACCGATCTGGCTCCCTTGCAAAAACTGGCGCGCCAGCTGTTTGAGCAGTATCCGCTCCCCGTCATGGAGGTCTCGTTTCGCCACAGCAAGCATGGCTGGCAACTGACCAACATAGCGCCTTACTCCTTCCATCTGCTGGAAAATGGCCAGCAGGACAGCTTCGCCGCCGCGCTCGAGCGCTTCTCGCGCAAGATCTGGCGGCAACCCAATCAACACAAACGCTACCGTTACGATCTGGCGATCCTGCTCAACCGCGATGAACACATGCCCCCCTCTAACCTGATGGCCATCAAGCGGTTCATGCGTGCCGGCAAACGGTTGGGTATCAACGTCGAGCTGATTGACAAGGATCAGCTTGGCCGGCTCGGCGAGTACGATGCGCTGTTTATTCGCGCCACTACCAACATTGATGATTTCACCTACCAGTTTGCTCGTCGCGCCGAGAAGCTTGGGCTGGTGGTGATCGACGATCCGGCCTCCATCATGTACTGCACCAACAAGGTCTATCTGGCCGAGTTGCTGGAGAAGCACAAGGTGCCGACTCCCAAGACCCGGGTGCTGCGGGTGGGGGAGCGCAACTGGGTGGAGAAGACCATCGCGACCTTGGGGTTACCCTGCATCCTCAAGCTGCCGGACGGCTCGTTCTCGCGCGGCGTGCACAAGGTTTCCACCGCCGAAGAGCTGGAGAGCAAGGCGCTGGAGATGATGGACGACTCGTCGCTCATCCTGGCGCAGGAGTATATGTATACCGATTTTGACTGGCGCATCGGCGTGCTGGATCACCAGCCGCTGTTTGCCTGCAAATACTATATGAGCCAGGGCCATTGGCAGATCTACCAGCACAAGGAGGGGGGCAGTTTCAATGCCGGGGGCTGGGAGACGCTGGATGTGATGTCGGTGCCGCGCTGTGTGCGGGAAACCGCGTTGCGGGCGGCCAACCTCATCGGCGATGGCCTGTACGGGGTCGATATCAAGCAGCGGGACAACAAGGCCTATGTCATCGAGATCAACGACAACCCGAACATCGATCGGGGTGTCGAGGATCATGTGATGGGGGAACTCATCTACGAGCGGGTGATGCTGGAGTTTCTGCGCCGCCTGCAGCAGCGAGGGCTCTAGCGCCTCTCTGTTCTTTGGTTCTGTCCCGGCTTTGCGTTGATGGATCCGGTTCGCGACCTGCGGTCGCTCTACAGGCGGATGAATAGAATTTGGGTGGTCTGTTGTAGGAGTCGAGCGTAGCTCTCGAACCCGCTGGAGTCTGGCGTTGGTGGCAATTTGGTCAGCGTGCGCCACCTTGTCGACGTCGCTAGATTCTCAATACGTAACTGGGACATAGCCTTTTCTTTCTCGGGCAATAAACAAAGCGGAGCTTGTGGCTCCGCCTTGTTCAGTTTCGAGCTTCGAGCAAGAGAAGGATCGATTACTCGGCGCCGTAGTTCTGGTTGACCTCGCTGCGGGTGATGACGGCCGCATCCTGCAACAGCTCGGTGGTGTTGAGATTGCCGACCATGGCTTGATGCTCGCGGGAGCCATCGCCGTTGTTCCAGTCATGCCAGCTGACCCAGTAACCGATTGCCGGATACTTGGCCAAGGTGGTGGCATAGTTGCGGGTATCGTAGCTGCCCGCCGTCGAGGCTGCACCGCCCAGGGTCGGGC
This sequence comes from Aeromonadaceae bacterium, assembly GCA_041905215.1. Lineage (GTDB taxonomy): Bacteria > Pseudomonadota > Gammaproteobacteria > Enterobacterales > Aeromonadaceae > Pseudaeromonas. The sequence goes on along the minus strand of JAYRLO010000025.1, from coordinate 13,126 downwards.
CGTATTCGCCCATACCCAGCGGCTTGTCGAACGACTTGTATTTGGTGTAATCGGCGATGGAGAGGGAGTCATCGTAGCGGGTGCCGGCGACCACATCCACATAGTTAGCGCCCGGGTAACACCAGTCAACGCTGGCGATGCCGTAGCTCTCGTTAGTGGTTTCCGGACCCCGGTTGGGGGAGTAGACCCACAGCAGGTTGTGCAACCCTTTCACCTGGGTGAAGTAGGTATACATGTCTTTCCACAGATTGGTGTAGCCACTGCAACTGGTGGATTGGGTGCTGATGCCCCACCAGAACCAGCTGCCGTTCATCTCCTGCATTGGTCGCCACAGCACGACGACGCCTGCATCCTCCAGCTCTTGCAAGGCGGCGGCGATACGGTCGAGCTTGGTGCGCCAGACGGTATGTGCACTGGTTCCGGTCGTGACCAGATCGGCCAGCTTGACCTGGGTCATGTCACCGCCGTAGGTGCGGGTCAGATCGCCGCCGCCCGGGTTATTGGTCAGGTCGCTCTCGTCATTCCACCAGGGGTTGTTCGGACTCCAGTTGATGGTAACGAGGCCACCGGCCTGCCAGTGTTCGATCAGCTTCTGGTTGGCATTGCTCAACTGGGTCGGGGTGAAAATCCGATCGTATTCGTAATCCAGGCCAACTACGGCCGGGGCTTCGCCGGTCTGTTGCTCCAACTCGTCGATGAGCGGTGCATAGCCGACGGTTCCGGTGGCATTGAGGATCTGATCGCCGTGACCGGTATTTTGGCCAGACAGAACACCGGGAATGGTGTCGTTGCTCAGCGCCGCCAGGTAGTTCATCACGCGCTGTGTGGCCACAGTGGCGGCTGGATCGTTGGGGGTGCTGGTGGCCTTGTAGACGTCGGTGTGTATCTCTTTACCACCTCCGCCACCACAGGCGGCCAGGAGGCAGGTTGCGAGTAACAGTGGGAGGTGCGTTTTGTTGAGTGAGTGACGATGACGTGAACCGAGTAACATCCGTGTCTCCAATTATATGTTGTTAAGTAACCAGTGGTCATCGTTGCATGTTTTTTGAGTAAAGACGCAAATGGCGCTCACAAATTGACTATCTCGATTGGGTACACCGCCACGCCCTAGGGGTTGTGTTCCCCTTATGGCTGCTGAGTGCTTGGCCGAGAGAGTGAGCGAACCAGACGGATGGCATTGCCCAGGTTTTTGTCGTCTTGCCCGGTGAAGCCGCTGGCAAAATCCAGATACCAGGCGGCGTAGTCATCCCCCGGATCGTGACTCTGGCTCCAGAACCAGACGGCGGGGGTGTTCGGGAACACCCGCAGATCGATACTCGGGGCGACGCAGCCGTCGCGGCGCAGGCTCTCCAGCTCGGCCAGGGTTGGCAGACGCCAGTCGTGATAACCCGCCAGCCCTTGTTCGTTGAGGCGATAGAGCCGATCGCGGGCCTGCATCTGACTGAGCAGTGTCCATTGGCCTTGATCACAGTCGGGGCCGTGCAGGCCCAGGGGGCAGAGTTGCCACTGCAGTCCGAGCTGTTGGTCGATGATGGTGCCCGCGTCGCCGGTTTTCCAACGGGAGGCTATGGCGGCACTCTTCTCCTCCTGGCGGCAGATCTGGTGGGGGGCGGCGGTGCAGGGTAACGCCAAGGCGGCACCGAGTAGCAGGACCAGCAGTGGATAGCGGGCGGAAGGTATCAGATTGGGCATGGTTTCTCCTCTTCGATCAGAAAACGGGCGGATCAAGGCCGCCCGGTTGACAATGCTGTTCACTGAAGGAAAAGTCAGGGGCATTCCCTTTCGTCAACACGCCGTAAACCCATCCGTGGGGGCTCGATGGCGGCATCCTTGCCGCCAACGGTTGACTCCATGGAACACTCCCTGCCTTATCTGCTCAGCATTACACCCGGTTGTGGGTGTCGAGTCTGATTATTTGGTTGCGCTGACCAGATTGGCCTTGATGGCGGTGAAGACATCTGTGTTATCGATGTAGCTGCCGTCGCTGTTGTGACCAACGACCTCGGCGAACTTGGCATCCTTGGCGCGCACCAGCTTGGTCAGCTGATCGCTGCCTTGACCGCGCGCCCACAGACGAACCACCTCGTTGGTGTGGTTATTGGACCAGTAACGGACATCGGGCAGGTTGCCGGTACTGTTATTGGTCACTGCCTGGAAGGCTGTCGTGTCGGAGTTTGGCCCCAGTGGCAGGGCGTTGCCATGGTCGGTGGTGACGATCAGCAGGGTTTCATCCCAGCTGCTGTTGGCGTCCACCCAGGCTTCGACAGCGGCGAGAGCCTGATCGAAGGCTTCTTGTTCTTCAATCAGGCGACCGGTCTGATTGGCATGAGCTGCCCAGTCGGTGGCCCCACCCTCGATCATGATGAAGAGGCCATCTTTATCCTTGCCCAGATAGTTGAGTGCCCCCTTGGTCATGGTGGCCAGATCCGGCACCGTATCGATCAGCTTGGCACCGCTCGGTTGCGCCGGGTCACTGCCAACCACGGCTGCATCACGTCCCTGTTGCAGAGTCCAACGCACCTGCGGGATGCCGACCAGAGGGCCATCGACGGCCAGATTGCCATCTGCCAACAGCTCGAAGGTGGCCTTATCGTCAATCAGGGTCCAGGGTTTGCTGGCGCCTGTCGCTTGCAGGGTTCCGGCCTTCAGTGCATTCCATTCGGGCTCACCGATGGTGTCATACGGATTGGTGCAGGCCGAGTTGGCGGCGCAGGCTGTGCTGTCGAGGCTGGTGACCGAGAGGCCGTTGCCGTCATACTCGGGGTGGCCGGTACCCATCAGCAGATCCGTACTGCCATTGGTCAACATGTCGTGGCCCAAGGCTGTCATGTTCTTGCGTGAGATGTTCTGAGCGGCAAAGGTGGACGGGGTGGCGTGGGTCAGCTGTACCGAGGTGACGACACCGGTGGACTTGCCCTGGGCCTTGGCGATCTGGGTGATGAACTCCAACGGCTTGCCGAAGTTGTCGTAGTTGATGGCGTTGTTATAGGTCTTGTGGCCGGTTGCCAGTGCGGTACCGGCGGCGGCAGAGTCGGTGTAGTTGGATTTGAGATATTTGTAACCGGCGATGGCGGTCTGGTACTGGGTATCGCTGGCATCGGCAGTACCGATAGTGCCATCCCACGCCTTGCTAGCGTCGTAGCTCAGGGTGGAGGTGGCTTCGTTGGTCGGTGTGTTGCTGGTGTTGAGCGGATAGGTGGTCATCCCCAGGTGAACCGGCAGGCTGCTATACACATCCAGTGCGTTGGCGTTGGTGCCTTTTTCCCATTGAGCCCCCATATCCCAGGTTCCCCAGCTGGCACCATCATTGATCATCAGGATGATGTTTTTCGGCAGTTTGCTGGTGGCGTTTTTGGTGTTGCTGGAGTCGTCGTCGCTGTTGCAGGCGGATACCAGCACTGTGCTGGCGATGAGTAATGCCAACAGGGAGTAACGCAGGGCGCGTGGGTGGTGTGAGTACATGTTCGGCCTCCTAGCCAAGTAGAAAGCCTAGATGCTAGTGACTCTGTGTGTCTCATTCGTGACAGGTTGATGTCGGTTTGATGGCGGCATCCCTGCCGCCAAGGGTTGGTTCAATGGGAACACCTCCAGCCTTATCTGATCGGCATTGCTCTCCGGGCGCTGTTTACCCGCGATGAAAACTTCATGCCGCCAGGGGGATCGATTATGCTGTGCGGCAATCGTGCCGCTCTGGCCATTTCTCTGTTATCGGGATCCATGCATGTCTAAAAAGTTACTCGGCTGCCTGCTGCTGGTGGCCGCCTGCTCCTCAACACCGCCGACGCCTACCCCTGTGGCGTTTCGTCCACAGAGCCAGCCGTCTCATCACTGGATACCGGCTTCCCTGGTGGGTGAGGATCGGCAACAACAAGAGGCCCTGCAGGCTTTTTTGAACTCCTGCCCCCGGTTGGGAATGCAGTGGCAGAGCCTCTGCTGGCAGGCCCAGCGCACGCCGAAGACCCCGGCCGCGGCGGCGCGCTTCTTCCAGCAGAACTTCGATGAGTACGCCTTCGCCAGTGGTTCCGGTCTGTTGACCGGCTACATGGAGGCTCAACTTCGATGCAGTTGGCGCCCGACGGCTCAACTCAACTATCCGGTCTATGGAACGCCCAGCGATCTGCGCAAGGGGGTTCCGTACCTGACCCGACGGCAGATCGAGACGGCCCCATCGGCGGCGCTGCGCCGCTCCGTCTTGATGTATTGCGACAAGTTTGACGCCTATAGCCTGGGCATTCAGGGGTCGGGACGTGTGGTGTTACCGGATAACAGCACGGTCAAACTGACCTATGCCACCAAGAATAATCGGGCCTATACCTCGATTGGTCGGGTGCTGATCGACGCGGGCGAAGTTCCCCGGGAGCAGATGAGCATGCAGGCGATCAAAGCCTGGGTGCAGCAGAATCCGGATCGCGTGGATTGGTTGTTCCAGCAAAATGAATCCTATGTGTTCTATGACATCGACCGACGCGATGAGGCTCACGTCGGGCCGCCGGGAGCCATGGCGCTGAAGGCGGGGTTGACCCCCTATCGCAGCGTGGCGGTCGATTCTCGTCACATCCCCTTGGGGACGCCGCTGAAGATCCGCAGCCAATGGCCGGATCAGACGCCATTTTCTCGGTTGGTGATCGCCCAGGACAAGGGCGGGGCCATCAAGGGGCAGGTGCGGGCCGATCTCTTCCTGGGGCATGGCGATCTGGCCGATGAGTTGGCCGGGCGTCTGCAGTCACCGCTCGATCTGCGGGTTCTGTGGCCCAAGAATTGGCTGGCTCCGAGTCAGGATTGGGTGCGGGTCAGCCGGGGTTGATTGCGGTTCTTGATGGATTCTGATGGTCAGAGCCCCGCTTAGTGCGGGGCTCTGACGTTTTAGCGGCTCATGCGATAGAGGCGAATTTCATTCGGTGCCAGTTGCAGCTCGAGTTGGCCCTGCGGATCCGTTTTCTCGGTTTTGGGACCAAAGCCGTCGAGCGGTGTCAGCGTGGCGCCGTGGGTAGCGGCGGCGAGTTTCACCGAGGCCGGATGGTTGTCGTAGTTGATGGCAACCAGAACCGTCTCCTCGGGCGATTGACGGCGATAGGCCAGAACCTGATTGGTACTGAGCAACGTCAGATCACCAAAACGCAGCGCCGGATGGGCCTTGCGAGTGGCGATCATTCGTTGATAGAAGTGCCACAGCGAGTCCGGGGCGGCCTGTTGATCCGCCGCGTTATACTCCTTCAGGTTCTCTGCCGGAGCGCGGAACGGGGCGACTGAGCTGAAACCGCCCTCTGCTGTCCAGCTCATGGGGGCGCGCAGTCCCCAGTCGCCCGTGTTGCCCTGGCTGTGACCCATGCCGATCTCTTCACCGTAATAGATGAAGGGTCGACCCGGCAGGGTCAGTTGGGTGGCTACTGCCACCTTGTAGCCCGCCTCATTGCCTTGGAAGGCTTCGATCAGCCGTTCGCCGACATAGATATCATGGGAGCCGAGTACCAGCCCCATGTTGGCCAGTGGATACTCCTGTAACTTACGCTTCAAATCTGTGGTGACTGTGCCTGCGACGACGGAGCCGCGCACCGCCTCGTTGAAGCCGAAGGCAAATGCCGAACCACAAGACTCCTGGCTGGCCGCACCAACCGGATCGGTAGGCTCCTCACAGACCATGAAGCGGCCAGGGTAGCTTTGGACCGCCTGCTGCAGATCGTGCAGTATGGCCTTGTTCTCGGGCTGGGATTCGTAGGCGTTCTTGCCGTTTTCCACCAGTTGGCCGACCGCATCGAAGCGGAACCCATCCACACCAGCATTCATCCAGTAGCGCAGGTTGTCGTGGTGATAGGCCAAAACCTGGGGATTTTTCAGGTTGAAGTCGGGCATCTGTTCCCAGAAGACGCCGTAGTAGTGATCCTTGGTTGGTTTTACCTTGTGCCAGGTGGCGCTTTGATCCCAGTTCACCCAACCCGGATCATGATCCATCCAGACGTACCAGTCGCGCTTGCCGTTGAGCCTATTTTTCGAGTCGAGGAACAGCGGGTTCTGGTAGGCGCTGTGGTTGATGACATAGTCCATGATGACCCCGATGCCGCGGGCATGGGCGGCGGCGAGGAAGGCTTTGAAATCGGCCTCGCTGCCATAGTCGGGCTCCAGCTTGCGGTAATCGGTCACCGCGTAGCCGTGGTCGTGATCCTGACTCTGGTTGACTGGCATCAGCCAGATCCCCTGCACACCCAGCGCCTGCAGGTAATCGAGTTGCTGGGTCAGCCCCTTGAAGTCACCAATACCATCTCCGTTAGAGTCCTTGTAGCCCCGCACGTAGATCTCGATAAACACGGCTCCCTGCGCCCAGTTGGTCGGCAAGGGGCTGTTGGGAACGGCGACCGGTACCGGACTCAGATCCAGGCTTGCCGAGGTGAGTTCGGGTGCCTTGGTTGGCAGGGCGGCAGGGGCGGGCTGTTCTGCGGTCGGTGGTGTGCTGCTGCAGGCCAGTAATGCACCAAGGAGCGGTGTCAGGATCTGGGGGGCATATCTCATCGTATAGTTCCGTGCGAGTTGGCGATGGTGGATGAGCAGGGTAGCAGAGTCTGTTGCCAGCAACTGTGAGGCGAGGCAGAGAGCAAATCATGGACTATTGTCAGAGCCATCATCGCATGGTCTTGGCGTTGGGTGGTTCCGTAGGAATCTGATTTCTCTTGTGGATCAGAGAGATAACTGGGAGTCAGCTAGTTGAGAGGGTGATGAGAACGTAAAAAAAATGGCGTGAAGCGTGACTGCGCCGACAAGTCGGAATAGGAAAAGTTGCTACCTGTGTTTCTTTGACTAGCGATCGATTCTAATGGGGGAGTATTGATGTGTTTCGACTACATATCTCATGTCGAGTGAGTCGAGGCTCTGGCTAGTCCATGTTATCCATCTCAGGAAGCGGGTATGTTTTCGCGTAGTGATCTCAATTTGATGGCTATTTTAGCTCTGCTACTCCTGGTGGTTGTCCTTGCCGTGGCTCTGCTGCGGACTCGTCGTCGCAACTCGCGTCTGGTGCAAGCCGATCGGCACATGCAGGCTCTGATGGATGCGATTCCCGAGCTGACCTGGGTCAAAGATACCCAATCGCGTTTTTTGTTTGTGAATGCCCAATTTGGCAAAATTTTCGATCGACCGGTACGTTCCATTCTGGGGACAACCGATTATGAACTGTCGAGCCCCGAGGTTGCTGCCGCCTACATCGCCGATGACCAGATCGTGCTGAGCAGCGGCCAGCCGCTATATCGTGAGGAGATGGTGGCCGCCGAGGGCGGGCGGGATGTCTGGGCTGAGACCATCAAGGTTCCGCTGTTTGATGACCGAGGCATTGTCATCGGCACGGCGGGCATCTCGCGCGATGTTACAGAGCGCAAGCGTGCCGAACTGATGTTGCGCCATATGGCTCACCATGACTATCTGACCAACCTGGCTAATCGCCCGGCACTGGCTGCCAGCTTTGACTCCATTTTGCAGCAGGCACAGCTGACCAATCAGTGTATCGCGCTGTTTTTCATCGATCTGGATAACTTTAAAGATCTGAATGACGCCCGGGGGCACGAGGTTGGTGATGCCATCCTCAAGCAGATTGCCGAACGCCTGGAGGGTTTGATTGGTCCTGGTGATGCGTTGGGACGTTTTGGTGGCGATGAGTTTGTGGTCGTGCTTGGCCAACAACCGAACCGTCTGTCGGCGGTTCGGGCTGGCCAGCAGTTGCGGCATATCTTCGCCATTCCTGTGACGCACAACCAGATGGAGTTTGAGGTCTCTTGCAGCATAGGCATGAGTACCTTCCCGGAGGATGGCGGAGATTACGACACCCTGGTGCGTAACGCAGACATGGCCATGTACTACGCCAAGACCCATGGCAAGAATCGCTTGGTCGAGTTTAACACCCGGATGGGCCAGGATAATCTGCGGCGCATTGGCATCGAACAGCACCTCAAAGAGGCCATTCGGCGCAATGAGTTCTCGTTGCACTATCAGCCGAAAATTGCCGCCGTCACTCATGAGATGGTCGGGATGGAGGTGCTGCTGCGCTGGCATAACGAGGAGCTGGGTTCGGTGCCGCCGACTCAGTTCATTCCCATCGCCGAACAGTCCCATCTAATCCTGGAGATTGGGGATTGGGTGCTGGAAAAGGCGATGCAACAGAACCTGGCCTGGCAACGGCAGGGGTTGCCGCTGTTGCCGATGGCCATCAACCTTTCGGCGTTGCAAGTTCACCAACACGATTTTGTTTCCAAGCTGGTGAGCCGGATGGCGCGACTTGGCTATCCCGCCTCTCGGCTGGAGTTGGAGCTGACTGAGGGTGTCGTCATGGAAGGGGCGACGCAGGTTCGCCGTTGTTTCGAACAGTTACGCACCCTGGGGGTCAAGATCAGCATCGATGATTTCGGTACCGGCTACTCCAATCTCGGCTATCTGAGTCGTTTCCCGCTGGATGTTTTGAAAATCGATCGCAGCTTCGTCACCAATATTCACCAACAGCAGGGCAATCAGCAGATCGTGCGCGCGATTGTCCAGCTGGCTCGTTCGCTGTCGTTGCCCCTGGTTGCCGAAGGGGTGGAAACCGAGCAAGAGTTGGCCTTTGTCGAGGATCTCGGGGTCGAAGTAGTACAGGGCTACTACTTCTCCCGTCCGCTGCCCGCCGATGAACTGCTGCTTTATCTGGGGCGCGCCTGCGTCGTGGCCTGAGGGGTTTTCCTCGGCCGTTGAGGGCGCCGCGGATGCGTGCGCAGATCCGTGGTCCGAGACGAATAGCCGTCTGCGTGAATCAAGCCCGTCGGCCAATGCCGATCTCGTAAGGAAAAATGCCGGAAGGTTCCCTTTCACCAACACGCCGTAAACCCATCCATGGGGGCTCGATGACGGCATCCCTGCCGCCAACGGTTGGTTCAATGGGAACACTTCCTGCCTTATCTGATCAGCATTGGACGTCGGCTTGATGGCGAACTCTCTTCATTGTCTCTCCATGTAATTCATCTTTATCGGTTTGTTGTGCGTATTTATGCAATTACAGCTAGCCTGATTCACTCCGTTTTACTGGGCCGTCCTTGGGGGTTGTTTCGGTATTCCCATCGGCCGTTCTTGTCGTGAAATTTCGTTGTTACCTCTTGTCTGCATTGGATTTTTTCATCAGAAATCACCTGACTGAACAACTTGAAAGCGCTACCGCTCGCAATTTGTAACCGGTTACTAAGTGGCCGATCACAGAACTGTTGATAGTTCGAAAAATAATAGTGCGTTCGATATAGCCTCTCTGCGCACCCGATGTGCCGTCCGCAATAAAAATAACAGGCAGTAAGGTGCTTCCAGCAGTACCAACACAGGGTTAACAACAACAAAGGAATTGCCATGAATAAATGGATTATGCCGGCGGGAGTCTGTCTGCTTGTGGGAGTGAGTCTGCCTGCGGCGGCGGATTACTACTTCCGAGGCACTGCCAACAGCTGGGCAGCCACTGCCATGACGGCCGTCACCACGACGCAATATAAGACCTGCCAGAGTTTTACCACCGGTGATGCCAGTGGTGGACCCCGCTTCAAGATCGATCGCTACGGCGACTGGAAAGAGTCCTATCCATCCGCGGACTATGCTGTTTCTGCCAATACCAGCTATCAGATCCTCTTTGATACCAGCAGCAAGGCTGTGACTGCGACCGCGGTTACCAGTTGTGATTCATCGGGGTCAACCACCCCGGCGACCGAATGGTTCTTCCGTGGTACCTCAAATAGCTGGGCAACCACGGCAATGACGCTGCAAAGCAGCGGTCTGTACTGTACCGAGCAGACCTTCGGCGCTGCCAGCACCAGCCCTCGCTTCAAGATTGACCGCTACGGGGACTGGAAAGAGGCCTATCCATCGGCTGATTACACAGTCACCGCCAATACCAGCTACACCATCTGTATCAATCCGACCAGCAAGGCGGTGACGGCCACTCCCGCCTCTACGGTGGATACGACGGCTCCGGTTGTGACAGCCTCAGTAGCGGCAGGTAGCTACACGGCTGCTCAGGCGGTGACGCTGACGGTGACTGATAATCAGGATTCTGCTCCCAAGCTTTACTACACCCTGGATGGCTCGACGCCGACCAGTAGTTCAACGGCCTATACCGCTGGCAGCAGCATCGCCATTGCTAGTTCGACGACTCTCAAGGTGTTGGCGCTGGATGCCAGTGGCAATAGCCAGGTTTACAGCTACGCCTACACCATTAGTGCCGATGCCTGGTACTTCCGTGGCACCCCGAATAACTGGGCGGCCACTGCGATGACTGCGGAAGGCTCCCTGTTCTGCACCAGCCAGACCTTTGGCGCGGCCAGCACTAGCCCGCGCTTCAAGATCGACCACAAGGCGGACTGGACCGAGGCTTATCCGACCGCCGATTACACAGTGACGGCCGATTCCAGCTACAAGATCTGCTTCAACCCGAGCAGCAAGGCTATCACGGCGACCAAACTGGCCACTGCCGACACCACGGCACCAGTCGTTACCGCCACACCGTCTGCGGGTAGCTATACAGATACTCAGTTCATTGGTCTGAGCGTCAGTGACGATCAGGATGCGGCACCTTCCGTGTACTACACCACGAATGGTACCGAACCGACGACGGCATCAACCAAGTACACGAACCAGACGCTGACTGCCAGTGATGTGGTGGCCTCCGGCGCCGATCTGACCATCAAGACCCTCGCGGTCGATGCGGCCGGTAACAAGGCGACCAACACCTTTACCTACTACATCGGCGCCTCAGCACCGACCACAGACTTCCGTGGCGAAACCATCTACTTCGTGCTGACGGCTCGCTTCAACGATGGCGACTCCAGCAACAACTACTACAACCGTGATCGCTACAAGGCGGGTGATCCGCACTGGCGTGGTGACTTCAAGGGCTTGATCGCGCAACTGGATTACATCAAGGATCTGGGCTTTACCGCCATTTGGGTGACCCCGCCGGTAGAGAACCGCTCAGGGCTCGATTACCACGGTTACCATGCCTATGACTGGTACAAGGTCGATCCTCGTCTGGAATCAACGGACGCTACCTACCAGGACTTTATCAACGCGGCTCACGCCAAGGGGATGAAGGTGATTCAGGACGTGGTTATCAACCACTCCAGCCAATACGGTATTCGTGACGAGGTCTGGATCGACCATCTGCCGATCAAGTACTACGTGCCGACCGGTTCGACGCAAGGCAAGATCGACAACGGTCCTTATCAGGGCAACCTGGGGGATTACAAGTCAGCCAACCGTGATGACAACGACAATGCCGTGGCACCTTCCTGGTTCCAGGCCTTGCACAACAGCGACCCGCAAGGTGTCACTCCGTTCGTCGATCCCAAGACTGGTACCACGCTGCCGAAGGCTGGCTTTGATGCCAACCGCTTCTTCGGCATCGATGCGACCGCTCTGGATGCATCCTGGTATCACCTAGACGGCTTCATGTCCGGTGGCGATTGGGAAAATCCGAAGTCGCTGCAACGCAAGCACATGGCGGGTGACTGCGTCGATCTGGCCACCGAAAACCAGAACGTCAAGGATTACCTCAATGGTGCCATCCACAAGTACCTGGACATGGGCGTCGATGCCATCCGTCTGGATACGGCCAAGCATATCGAGCGAGATGAGCTGCTGACCTATACCCATGATTGGCAGGCTTATAAGCCAGGCTTGTTCGTGTTTGGTGAAGTGTTGGTCAAGGGTGCCGGTTTTGGCTCTGAAATCACCAACGACAACGCCTCCGCGGAGATCCGCCCATGGTGGTACACCCGTACCGGCAGCAGCAAGTCACAGCCGAGCGGCGACTCCAAGCTCTCTGTGTTCGATTTCCCGCTGTTCTCCACCTTCCGCGATAACGTCACCAAGGGCAGCCTGGGCGGCGTCAAGGGAGTTCTGGACTATGACTGGACCTATGCCGATCCGACGCAGCTGGTGACCTTCTTCCAGAACCACGACGTAGGCCCGGATAACGACTTCAAATACCGTTACGGCGGCGAGCCGGCCAACGCGGCACTGGCCTACAACCTGTTGTGGACCGTGCGCGGTATTCCTTCTCTGTATTACGGAGAGGAAGTGATGTTCCAAGCAGGCTTGCCCCAGGACATCAGTGGCAACAGCGATACCGTGGATCAAACCGGCCGAGCCTACTTCGGTGACAAGCTGGCCAATCGTGCCACGCTGCAAGCTCATCCGCTCTATCAGCACATCAAGCGTCTGAACCAGATCCGCAAGGCCGTCCCGGCCCTGCAGACCGGGACCATGCTGAATGTGAACGAGTGGGGCAATGGCATGAGCTTCGTGCGTGATGCCGGCACCAGCTATGCCGTCGTTGGCCTGGCCACCGGCTCTAGCCAGTCCATCACGGTTTCCAACGTCAAGAACGGTACCTATCGCGATGCAGTCACCGGTCGAGAAGTCACCGTCAGCAATGGCAGCCTGACCTTCACGGTCAACCCTTACTCCATCGGTGCCTATGTGCTGAATGGTCCAGGTAAGGTCGGAGCCGATGGTACCTGGTTGAAGTAATCCAGACCGGGTTTTTGCGATGAACCATGTTCGGCCTGACGCCAGGCCGAATGAACAGGCCGGATGCAGCAGTATCCGGCTTTATTCAACCCGGGCTTGATGAGAACCATGGTCGTTCTTGCTGTCGTCTTCACCGTGGGCCGATGTCCTGCTGTTGCTCTGCAGGATGTCTGGTTGGTCAGCGGCTTCGTTGACCATCTGCCGAGCAAGTGACTTGCCCGTTATGACAAGGAAGCGTTCAATAATGAAAAACATGAAGGTCGCACAATGGCAGTGGCAGGGGCTCAAAGCCTCGGCCGTTGCCATGGGCGTGCTGATTGGTATGGCGGCGGCTCCGGCCCAGGCTACCATCTCAGCCACCCATATCTATCACAACCACATGCCCAACTTCTGGCCGTACTACGATGTCAGCCAGTATGACAATCTGGCAGTCGGTTCGAAGATCCGCTACATGTACGACGGTCAGGTCAAACAGCTCAAGGCCAGCCCACCGTCCGGATATAGCTTCTATATCCCCAATACCACCACGCCGATGCCCCATGACGATCTGGAGTCCTATTACGCGCACCACGCGAAGAAGGGCGCCTATCTGGGCTGGCCGATGGAGACG